>NZ_JBICXU010000012.1:0-209852 GCF_043200435.1 Streptomyces sp. NPDC048416 | reverse complement strand
ATAGCTCCGCTATCACGACGTTCCGGCGCCTTGCGATGCACCGCACCAGGCGCCGCACCCTGACCGACCCTGATCCACCAGACACCCCCTAGCGCCCGGCGTGCCCCTTCGCGAGCGACCACTCGCGGTGCAGGGCGCCCAGGGGGATGCGGTGCTCGATGACGGGCGTGCCGAACAGGGAGAGCTGGAAGTCGAGCCGGCCGTTCAGGTCGAAGCCGCCGTACACCTCCCAGGACGCCGTCGCCGACGCCTTGCCGTCGCTCGACGCGGCCGCCGCGGCGTCGACCTGCGCACGCAGGTAGGGGGCGAAGTCGGCGGTGACGCCGACGGCTCCGTACAGGCCGACGGAAGCCTCCGCGCCGAGCGCTCCCTCGGCCTTCCCGGCGGCGGAGACGTTCGCGGTCACCGGGGTGCTGTGCACGGTCGAGGTGCTGACCGGGGCCCAGCCCTTGCCCGCGGCGTAGCTGCCGCCGACGCGGAAGTCGCCCTTGACGTCCTGCTGGACGTCGAGCGTCACCTGGCCGTCCGCCTCCACCTGCACGTAACAGGTCAGGTCGAGGTTGACGACGACGGGCACCGGACCCACCTGGATGACCGGGGCGCTGTGCAGCTTGGCGAACGGGATCCGCTGGGGCTTGCCGGTGCTCGCGGCGGCGCGGCCCTTGAGCGCCCACTGCGACGACCAGTCACCGCTCATGCCGAGGAAGGCCGAACTCAGGCCGCCGCCGCCGTTCTTGGCGCCGTCGTAGGAGAACTCGACCTTCGGTGCGAGCTGGACGAAGCCCGAGACCGACGCGGACGCGGAAGCGGGGGCGTCCTTGGCGGTGTTGACGGGGGCGTTCACGTCCAGGCGCAGGTCACCGAGGGGCAGTTCGGCGCCCTTGGGTCCGAACCGTACGCCCTGGCTCTTGGCCCAGGAGAAGGTGACGCCCTTCATGAGGGGCACGATCGTGACGGCCGCGGGATCGACCGGCACCGTGCCGTCGGCCCTGTCGTCCTTGAGGACGGAGGCCAGCGTCGTGGACGCGGTCTTCACCTCGGTCCCGCGCTCGCTCCTGCCCACCACCTCCGTCACCTTGGCGAGCAGCCCGTCGGGGGCGCCGGGCGCCGGCGCGCTGGCGATGACGTCGCCCACGGCGACGGGCTTGCCGGGCGCGGGGGAGTGACTCGGCTGGGGCGAGTGGCTTTGCGGGGCGGCGGATATGACGGCGTGTCCGGTCGCCTTGTCGTAGGAGGCGACCTTCAGCGAGGACTTCTCGGGCTGGTTCCTGCCGGTCCGGGTGCGGGCCAGCGGCGTCGGCGCGGCCGATCCCTGGGGCGCTTCGTTCACTTCGAGCTGCTGGGCGTCCCCGGCCGTCGGCGCGGAATCCGCGGCACTTGCCTGCCCGGCGGCCGGAGCGTGGCCCGGCGATGAGCAGCCCGCGCCGGCCAGGGCGAGTACGGTCAGGCCGGGCAGCAGGAGGCGTCTGGAGAACGTGCGCACGTGGGTGTGACCTTCAGGTTGGGGGAGCGGCCGTTACCGGCAGGTAACGTAAAGATGATCATGCCATGCGCGCCCGGCACGAGTCACCTCAAGAACCCCAACTCCATTGCGTCACAAGGCTATTGAAGTTTCACCTACGAGCGCCCGACGCTGGCGCCGACCGAAGGAGCCGTGCGCTCCCAGGGGCGCAGGTGTTCCAACTGGGCGGCGACATCCAGCAGTTGATGCTCCGCACCGGGCCGGCCCACGAGCTGCACGGCGCCCGGCAGCCCCGTCGGCAGCGAGCCGAACGGCACGGAGAGGGCGGGCCGCCCGGAAAGGTTCCACGGCGGGGTCATCGGCGAGCAAGCCGTGTTGGCCAGCACATTGGCCAGCCATCCGCGCTCGTGCCACGCGTCGGCCGCTGGCCCTGGACGGGCGAGCGCGGGCGTCACCAGCACGTCGTACGCCTCGAAGAACGGCTCAAGCCGGCGGTTCAGCGCCTCCTTGCGGGCGGGGCGCAGCATGCCGAGCCGTCCGGCGGCCCGGCCGATCGCCGCATGGCGCCGGGTGCGGGGGGCCAGCAGGCGGGGGTCGAGACCTTCGGCGTCCTGCGCGGTGCCGCCCGTCCAATGAGCCAGCACCACGATGCCGAAGGAGAGCGGATAGGGCGGATGCGCGATCGCCACGGCGTGGCCCGCACCGGACAGCGCCCGCGCCGCCTCGCGAGCGAGCGCCGCGTACGGGGCGCCGACGCGCACACCGGCGATGGGGCTGCGCGTCGAGAACGCGATCCTGAGCCCGGAACCCGTCTCCCACCCGCCGTCCGCCACGGCGGCGCCGCTCCGGGACCGCGGCCCCGGCGCGGTGCCCGTCCTTGAGGTTTCGCCGCCGCCCGGTGCGCTCGGCGGCGCCGGCTCCTCGGCCTCGCAGATCTCGGCCGGCTCGCCTGCGAGCACCGAGAACATCAGCCGTGCGTCCGCCACGGTCGTCGCCAGCGGGCCGTTCTCGGACATGCCGTACCAGCCGCCCCCGAGGTCCCGGGGCACTCGCCCGGTGCCGGGCTTGAGGCCGATCAGGCCGCAGTGCGCGGCGGGGATGCGCAGGGAGCCCATGCCGTCGTTGCCGAGCGCCAGCGGCACGAAGCCCGCGGCGACCGCGGCCGCGCTGCCCCCGGACGAGCCGCCCGCCGTGCGCGTGGGATCCCAGGGGTTGCGGGCGATGCCGTGCACCCCGTCCGTGGTGCCGAAGACACACAGCTCGGGTACGTGGGTGAGGCCCACCACGACCGCCCCCGCCGCACGCAACCGGGCCACGGTGACATGGTCCTCGGCGGCCGGCGCCTGCGAGGTGGCCGCCGAGCCGTTGCGTGTGCTCTCGCCGCGCACCGGCACATTGTCCTTGACCGCCACGGGCACTCCCGCGAGCGGCAGCCGGGCGAGATCGCTCCGCGCGCCGACCGCGTCGGCCTCGGCGAGTGCCGCACCGGCGCGCACCACACGGAACGCGCCGACGCGGCCGTCGTCTCCGGCGATCCTGGCCAGGTGCTCGGCGACCACCTGACGCGGCGTGACCTCCCCGCGGCGCACCGCACGGGATATCTCGACGGCGGTCCTGCCTGCCCATGCGGTCACGTTTGCTCCTCGATGGTGATCGTCGCGAAAACTGAGAAGGCCACTGTGGAGCGCGGGTGCGGCGTCTGTCGACAGTGGATCTCCGCCAGGGCCGGCCACGAGGCCTGCCCGCGACGGGCGCGCAACATCAGCGAGCGGCGAACTTCCGCAGGTCGGCGTCGAGTTGTTCGGCATGCGTCACATACAGGCCGTGGCGCCCGTTCTCGTACACCGTGAAGGTGCTGCGAGGCTGCGACAACGCCCGCGTTACGCGTACGCCCGGCCTCCGAGTGCGTACCTGGGCGGCGGAAGGCGGGACGGGACGCGGCATGCGCCGCCCGGCACCGGCGGCGCCCCGGCCGTGGCAGGGGGAGGGGCTTACTGGGGAGGGGCGTCCGGCGCAGGAGAGTACTGCGCCGTGCCGTTGCCGAGCGACCAGTCGATGGAGTCGTTCTCGGTGAGCGTGACGAACACGTTGCGCGGCTCGGTGCCCGCGTACGCGCTCGCGAGCTCGGCTATCCGGCGGTAGAGCGCCCGCTTCTGGTCGGGCGTCCGTCCGGAGCGCAGTGTGATCGCCACGTACACGATGCCGTGGTCGCGATGAACGCCGAGGTAGTCGTCGTAGCGCAGGGTGCTGTGCGTTCCGTCGTGGCCGACCAGGACCTGGAAACGGTCGTCGAGCGGGATGCCGATCGTCTCGACCAGGGCGTCATGCACGGCACGGCCGAGCGCGTCGAGGCGGTCGCTGTCGGCTCCGAGTGCGTCAATACGGACGAACGGCATGGGCGTGTCCCCCTTGGAAGGTTGGGTGGCGGCCTGTGTTTCTTCAAGTGCTGTACATACTAGTAGGTACAGCGAGATGGGGGCGCTCCCTCCGGCGTCGCGGGAGGCCCGCCCCCCTTCGGCGCCCGGCGCGAAGCGGACGAGGCAGATCAGGGAGGGGGAGGGCGGAAGGCGGGGCCGATCAGAAGACGGAGAGGCCCGTCAGCGTGGTGAAGCGGTCAAGGGCCGCCACGCCCGCCACCGAGTTCCCGCGCTCGTCGAGGCCCGGGCTCCACACGCACAGGGTGCAGCGGCCGGGGACCACGGCGATGATGCCGCCTCCGACACCGCTCTTGCCCGGCAGGCCCACGCGGTGCGCGAAGTCGCCCGCCGCGTCGTAGGTCCCGCAGGTCAGCATGACCGCGTTGATCTGCTTGGCCCGGCTGCGGGTGAGCAGGGCCGATCCGTCGGCCCGTATGCCGTGCCGGGCCAGGAATCCCGCCGCCCGCGCCAAATCGGCGCAGGATGCCTCCAGGGAGCACTGGCGGATGTACTGGTCGAGGAGGTCGGGGACCGGGGTGGTGATGTTGCCGTACGACGCCATGAAGTGGGCCAGCGCCGCGTTGCGGTCGCTGTGACCGGCCTCGGACGTGGCGACCCGCTCGTTGAAGCCGAGCGCGTCGTTGCCGGACTCGGCACGCAGGAACTCCCGCAGCGTGCCGGCCGCGTCGCCGGTCAGCCGGTGCAGACGGTCGGTGACGACGAGGGCGCCCGCGTTGATGAACGGGTTGCGCGGGATTCCGTCCTCGTACTCCAGCTGCACCAGGGAGTTGAACGGGTTGCCGGAGGGCTCACGGCCGACGTGCTCCCACAGTTCCTCGTCCTCCAGGGAGAGGCAGAGCGCGAGGGTGAAGACCTTGGTGATGGACTGCGTCGAGAAGGGGTGCTCCCAGTCGCCCACCCCGTACACCGTGCCGTCGAGCTCGGCGACGGCCATCCCGAAACGCCGCGGATCGGCCGAGGCGAGGACCGGGATGTAGTCGGCCGGGCGGCCTCGGCCAGGGGTGGCCGCGATCTCGGTGGCGATGCGGTCCAGGACCGGCTGAAAGGACGAGGACACGCTCAACTTGCTCTGCTCCGGCTTCCCGCGCTGTTGCGACGTCAACACCCTACGGCAGCCGCCGCACGCCGATGCGCGCGCACGCGGGCCGGTGGCTTCGCGGTGGGCCGGGTGGCGCCTTTGGGGGAGGGCCTTGGCGCAAGAGAAGGGATGGGGGGCTGGCATGGCTCCTCCAGGGGCTCCGGCTTGATGACGGGGATGGCCCGTACGCGGCGGCGGGGGCGCATTCGAGGGCGGGGGCGCGCCCGAGGGCGGGGCGCGCCGTTCGTGCGCGGGGCAGCCGGGTGCCGGTCGGCCGGGTGGCCGCCTGTCGGGCCGGAGCGGCGGGTAGGGAGCCATTACGTTGGGCCCCATCGGCCATACCCGGGGAGTTCCGTTGCCCGAATCCACGCTGCCGCTCAACCCCGTCCCCGGTCCGCGCGGTGTGCCGCCGCTGGGCAACCTCCTGGCGTTCGGCAAGGACCCACTTAAATTCCTGACGCGGCTGCGCGACGAGTTCGGCGACGCCGTCACCTGGTCGCTTGGCCCACGGCGCAGCCTGTTCATCTCCCATCCCCGGCACATCAAGGAACTGCTGGCCGCGCGCGAGGACACCTACGAGATCCTGGAAATCGGCTGGGCGTTCAAGCAGATCACCGGCAAGAGCGTCATCCTCAGCAAGGGTGGTGACTGGCGGCGCAAACGCTCGCTGGTCCAGCCCACCGTCCGGCCGCGCCAGGTCCGCTCGTACGCCGCCGCCATGGTCGACTCCGCCGGCGCGGCCGCCGACGGCTGGCGCGACGGCGGGCGTATCGACGTCCGCACGGAAATGGCGCTGATCACCCAGCGGATCGTGCTGCGCACCCTGTTCGGCAACGACCTGGGGCAGCAGACAAGGGCGCTCGGTGACGCGATGGACGTGGCGGAGAAGACCGTCGGGGACGAGGTGCGCGGCGTCGGGCTCTTTCTGCCGGACTGGGTACGGACTCCGGCGCGGCGGCGCCTCCTTGCGGCCGTGGCCACCATCGACGCCGAAGTGCACCGCCTCATCAGGGAACGCCGGGGCCCCGCCCGTGCCGACGAGGAGCGCGACGACCTGGTCACACGGCTCCTCGCGGCCCGCGACGAACAGGGCCGCCCGCTCTCGCCGAGAGAGGTGCGCAACGAGGCGGTGACGCTCTGGGCGGCCGGGCACGAAACGACCTCGACTGCTCTGACCTGGGCGCTCTATCTGCTCTCCAGGGCGCCCGAGGTCCGCGCGCGGCTCGAAGCGGAGCTCCAGGGCGTGCTGGCGGGACGGCCGCCCACCGTCGACGACTACGAGAACCTGACCTGGACCCAGCAGATCGTCAAAGAGGCCATGCGCCTCTTTCCGCCGGTGTGGCTCATTCCCGCGGTCGCTCGCGAGGGCGCGACGCTCGGCGGCACCCGCATCCCCGTCGGCACCACCGTCTGGTGCAGCACCTGGACCACGCACCGCGACCCCCGCTGGTTCCCGGGCCCCGATGAGTTCCGCCCGCAACGCTGGGGCGCCGACGCCCCGGACGCGGTGCCCGACCACGCCTGGTACCCCTTCGGGGGCGGTCCGCGAACCTGCCTCGGCGCCCGTTTCGCCCAGGTCGAGGCCGTCCTCGTACTCGCCACCATCGCCCAGCGTTTCCGCGTCGAGCTGCCCGATGACGAGGTGGCCCCACGCGTCGGCCTGCTGCTGCAACCAGCCTCCCCCCTCCACGCGACCCTGCGGGCGCGAGGTGAGGAGGCCGGGTCATCCCGCGACTGAGGCGCCGGACCCTGCTCAACTGCCTTGTCTCCAGGCCTGGTGGGCTCCTCAGTCCATCCGGGCGCGCGCCCGGCCCGCACTCCCCGAAGTTTGGTGCACAACAGATGCGCATGAATTCGTTCGCTCTGGGCAGACGCCTGCTTCGACAGGATCGTTGACGGTTACTAGGGAGGAACCCCCATGGCGGCGGTGCAGGTGACAGGACCGGAGCGGGTGGACCGGACGACGGCCTCAACCATGCAGCGCGAGGTGGAGGACCTGCCGCACATCGAGGACGCGGCCAAAGTCGCTCCTCAGGACGCGCGCAAGTTGTCGAGACTGTTCTTCGACCGGCTCCAGGTGCTGGAAGAGGGCACGCGGGAATACCAGTACGCGCGCAACACCTTGATCGAGATGAATCTGTCCCTGGTACGTTTCGCGGCCGGCCGCTTCCGCAATCGCGGCACCGGTGACATGGAGGATGTGATCCAGGTCGGCACGATCGGCCTGATCAAGGCGATCGACCGGTTCGAGCTGTCGCGCGAGGTCGAGTTCTCCTCCTTCGCGGTGCCGTACATCATCGGCGAGATCAAGCGGTTCTTCCGCGACACCACCTGGGCGGTGCACGTTCCGCGCCGGTTGCAGGAGCTGCGGGTCGAGATCGCCAAGGGCAAGGAGCACCTGGCGGTCGAACTGGACCGCGACCCGACGGTGAAGGAACTCGCCGCGCATCTGAAGCTGACCGAGGAAGAGGTCATAGAAGGTCTGGTGGCCGCCAACGGCTACACGGCCGGCTCGCTCGACATGTCGCCCGACGCGGACGGCGGCGGCCAGGCCCCCGCCGTGAAGAACCGTACCCTCGCCGACTGCATCGGTGCCGAGGACCCCGGCATGGAGAAGGTCGAGGACCTTCACGCGCTGGCCCCCCTGATGCGGGAGCTGAGCGAGCGTGAACGGCGCATCGTGAACATGCGCTTCGGCCTGGAGCTGACGCAGGCCGAGATCGGCCAGGAACTCGGGGTCTCGCAGATGCAGGTCTCCCGCCTGCTGTCGCGGATCCTGGTCAAGCTGCGGGCCGGCATGGTCGAAGAATCGGCGTAACCGTGCGCATGCGCTCGCGGCCCCCGGGGGCCGCGAGCGCTGTTTTTTGCCGCTTGTGACGCATGAGGGGTGAGGAGGGGGCTTCCCGATTTCGGGAAGCCCCCTCCTCACCCATTTCTCCCCGTTGTTCTGAGCGAACCCGCCGGCTGCGTCAGCTCGCCGTCCTGCGCCGGGCGAACAGCCCTCGCGTCGAGTCGGGCCCCCGGGGCCACGCCCCGTCGTCAGCCGCGCTGGGCGGCGACGAGTTGCGCGGCCTCCTCGTCGGTGGCCACCGAGGGCGGGGAGCCTTCGAGCGGCTTGCGGGCCGTCTCCTTCATGGCGAACGCGGCCACAAGGCCGACCGCGGCGGCCAGCATCGTGTAGAACGCGGGCATCAGGTCGTTGCCGGTGGCGCCGATCAGTCCCTGGACCACCAGCGGTGTCGTACCGCCGAACAGCGACACGGAGATGTTGAACCCGACGGACAGCGAACCGTAGCGGGCCTCCGTCGGGAAGAGGGCGGGCAGCGCCGACGACATGGTTCCCATGTAGCAGACCAGGGCGAGGCCGAGGGCCAGCAACCCGGTGAAGACCGCGACCGTACTGCCCTGCCTGATCAGCAGGAAGCTGGGCACGGCGAGCACGATGAAGCCGAGAGAGCCACCGATGAGAACCGGGCGGCGGCCGACCCGGTCGGAGAGCCGGCCCACCGAGTTGATGAGCGCCATCAGCACGATCATCACGGCCACGATCGCCATCAGGCCGCCGGTCTCGTTGAAGCCGATCGTCGAAAGGTACGTCGGCATGTACGAGAGCAGCATGTAGTCGGTGATGTTGAACGCGGCGACCAGTGCCAGGCACAGCAGCATCGCCCGGCCGTTGCCGAAGAGGACGCGCTTGAGCGGCATCTTCTCGCGCTCGCCATCGGAGGATTCGGCCTCCTCCAGCTTCTTGAAGGCCGGCGACTCGTCCAGCTTCAGCCGGAGGTAGAGGCCGACGAGCCCGAGGGGCCCCGCCACCAGGAACGGGATCCGCCACCCCCACTGCTGCATCGCGTCGTCGCTCAGCAGCACGGTGAGAACGGTCACCAGCGACGCGGCGACCGTGTATCCGATCAGCGTGCCGAACTCCAGGAAGGAGCCCCAGAATCCGCGACGCTTGTCGGGCGCGTACTCCGCGATGAACGTGGCGGCCCCGCCGTACTCGCCGCCGGTCGAGAACCCCTGGACCATGCGGCAGAGGATGAGCAGCGCGGGCGCCCAGGGACCGATGGTCCCGTAGCTGGGGATCAGGCCGATGGACAGCGTCGCGGCGGCCATCATGATCATGGTGAGGGCGAGGATCTTCTTCCGCCCGACGCGGTCGCCGAGCGGCCCGAAGAACATGCCGCCGATCGGCCTCACCAGGAAGGCGGCGGCGAACGTCGCCAGCGACGCGATGACCTGCATGGTGTCACCGGCACCGGAGAAGAAGACCTTGCCGATGATCACGGCGAGGTAGGAGTAGACGCCGAAGTCGAACCACTCCATGGCGTTGCCGAGCGCCGTGGCTTTGACCGCGCGCTTGACGGCGGCTTCGTCCGTGACGGTGATGTCGGAACGACGCAGAGCCGGGTTGCGCCTGCGCCGAATCGCCCGGAACAGCCAGCGATGCCGGGCGACTGCCTCTGGTTCGTGATTCTCAGTGCTCAGCACGCGACGTCTCTTTCACTCGGCAGCAAAGAACCCGCAGAGGGCAGCGGGGCCACATGTGCGGGGATTGAGGGAGGGCAGGGAAAAGGGACCGTAAAAGGGCCCGGAAAGGGATGGGGAAAGGCGCGGGGAAACGGGTGGGGAAAGTGGTCCGGGAAGTGGTGACGCAAGAGTGGGGGAAGTGGTGGGGAAATCGGCGCCGACGGGCGGAAAATGATGCCTTTTTGAAGACCCCTCGTACTGCGCACCACGATTTCGGGGCGGCCTCCCACCCCATGCCAAGGGTCCTGGGAAGGCAGCGAGCGTGGCGCGAATCGTCCGCGCCACGCTGCTCCCTTGCCGGGCCTGGCCACGTCAGGCCTCTCGGCCGACGCCGGGGGCCCGGCCGTCAGATCAGTCCTTGAGGGTGTCCTTGGCCTTCTCCTTGGCCTGACGGGCATCGCCCTTGGCCTGGTCCATACGGCCCTCCGCGGTGCGGCTTTCATTGCCGACCATGCGGCCCATCGCTTCCTTGGCCTTACCCTTGGCCTGCTCGGTCTTCGCCTTGGCCTTCTCGTCGCTCGACATGCAATTACCTCCACATGCGCTCGATAGCGTTGTCCGACAGAGGTACGCCTGGCCATTTCGGCGGATCTCAAACAGGGAGATCGCGTAAAAACTGATGCGCCCTGGGATGCGGCGCGGCCCATCGCGACGTGGTGGTAGGGCGCCCCGTCGACGTGATGGTCGGGGCGGGGTGGCGAAAGGGGGATCGCGCCGGTCGATCACACGGCCTGAAGCTGGGCCAGCGTCCGGTTCAGTTCTTCGCGTACGGCGTGTCCGGCGGCTTCGGCGTCGCCCCGGGAGATGGCCTCCGTGAGGGCAGCGTGCCCGGCGTCCCCGTGGTGGGGGTCGCCGGATCGCAGGCCCAAGAGGTCCACCAGATCGATCAGGCCCTGGCGCAGCGCCGGAACGAATTCGGTGAACAGGGCCGTGAGGACGGGGTTGTGGGCCGCGGCGACCACGGCGGCGTGCAGCGCGATGTCGGCGTCGACGAACTCGGCGGTGCTCCCGTTCCCCGCGCCGCGCCGCCCGGCCAGAGCCGCCTCGATGGCGGTGAGATCTTCCCCGGTGCGGCGCCGGGCGGCCAGCTGGGCCGCTTCGACCTCCATGACCATGCGCACCTCATAGACGTCGGCCACCGCCGCCCGCCGTAGCTTCGTGGACCAGTTCTCCTCGGGTTCGGTGGCGATGACGAAGACTCCGGCGCCCTGCCGCGCCTGGACCAGCCCCGCCCCGGCGAGCGCACGCAGGGCCTCCCGGACGGTCGAGCGTCCCACCCCGAGCATCTGGGCCAACGCGTTCTCGCCGGGAAGTTTCGTCCCGACCGGCCACTCCTGCCCGGCGATCTGCTCCCGCAGACGGTCAGTCGCCTGCTCCACCAAGGGAGTTGCCCGCAGCGCACCCAGCGGCACCCGAATCGCCTTCTTCCAGTTGTCAGCTTGTCTGAGGAGTTCAACTCTGGTTACTGTACCGGCATGTTGCTGCACGAGCTCCTTCTTCTCGGCCGCTGCGGGGTCTGACACGACCGGCACCCCGCAGCGGGTGCCTGGCTGCGCCGGTCGCCATGTGGCCGACCCGAAAGAAGTCCCTCTCATGACCTCCTCCGGCACGGGGACATTCCCCACGCTGCGCACTCCCACCGCCGCCGTGCCGCACGACGCACCGGCGTGGAACCCCCAGCGCCCGAGCGCCATGCCGCACCACCGTTACCGGTCCGCACACACCCGGGTCGAACTGCCCCTGACGGACCGCACCTGGCCGTCGCGACAGCTGCGGCAAGCCCCGCTGTGGGTTCCCGTCGACCTGCGCGACGGCAACCAGGCGCTCGCCGAACCGATGGACACCGCGCGCAAGCGCCGCATGTTCGACCTGCTGGTCACCATGGGCTTCAAGGAGATCGAGGTCGGCTATCCCTCGGCAAGCCGCACCGACTTCGACTTCGTACGCCACCTGGCCACGAGCGGCGCTGTGCCCGACGACGTGACCATCTCCGTCTTCACGCCCGCGCGCCACGACCTCATCGACCGGACCGTCGCCTCCATCTCCGGCCTCCCGCGCACCCTGGTCCACCTCTATACCGCCACCGCTCCTGCCTGGCGGAACGTGGTCTTGGGGCGCTCGCGCACCGAGGTGCACCGGCTCATCCTGGACGCCGGTACGCATCTGATGCGGCGGGCCGATGAGCAGTCGGGGGCCGACATCCGGTTCGAGTTCTCGCCCGAGGTCTTCAACCTCACGGAGCCGGACTTCGTCCTGGAGGTCTGCGACAGCATGACCGAACGGTGGGAGGCCAGCCCCGACCGGCCGGTGGTGCACAACCTGCCCGCCACCGTCGAGATCGCCACCCCCAACGTGTACGCGGACCAGATCGAATACATGCACCGCCACCTGGCCCGGCGCGACTCGGTGATCCTGTCCGTGCACCCCCACAACGACCGGGGCACCGGCGTGGCCTGCGCCGAACTCGCCGTCCTGGCCGGGGCGCAGCGCGTGGAGGGCTGCCTGTTCGGCAACGGCGAGCGGACCGGCAATGTCGACCTGGTCACGCTGGCCCTGAATCTGTACGCGCAGGGCGTGAACCCGATGATCGACTTCTCCGACATCGCGGCCGTACGCGAGGTGGTCGAGCACTGCAACCGGTTGCCGGTCCACCCGCGCCACCCCTACGGCGGCGACCTCGTCCACACCGCGTTCTCGGGAACACACCAGGACGCCATCTCCAAGGGCATGGCGCACCACGCGAAGCAGGCGGCGGAGCGAGGCGTCCCGGCAGGCGAAGCCCCCTGGGAGGTTCCGTACCTGCCCATTGATCCGGGCGACATCGGACGCACCTACGAGGAAGTCATCCGCATCAACTCCCAGTCCGGCAAGGGCGGCATCGCCCATCTGCTCCACACCCACCACGGCCTGGACCTGCCCAAGGCCATGCGCCCCGACTTCTCCCGCACGGTGCAGCAGGCCACCGACGCGAGCGGAAGGGAACTCTCGCACCAGGACCTGTGGGAACTCTTCCGGGCCACCTACCTCACACCCGCCCAGGACGGTCCGCTCACCCTTACCGCGTGGGAGACGCGTGAAGTGGGGCCGGGACAGCACGAGTTCACCTGCACGACCTTTGGCGACGGCGGGGAACGCGTGCGGCGCGGAGTGGGCAACGGGCCCCTGTCCGCCTTCGCCGACGCCCTCGCGAAGGACGGGAACGCCGTCGACATCCGCACCTACGCCGAGCACTCCACGAGCAGCGGACCGGGCAGCCCCGCCGTGGCCTACGTCGCATGCCGGGTCGGTGACGAGACGTATTGGGGCGCGGGACGGGACACCTCGATTCTGGCCGCGTCGGTCCACGCCGTCCTGGCCGCCTTCAACCGCGCCAGGCAGGCCTGAACCAGGGGGTGGCCCCGTGATCCGGGTGCGGAACGCCGATGTGGTCCGCGACGGCGACCCGATCCCTCGTGACCTGTCGCTGACCGTACGACCAGGAGTTGGCTGACGCCGTCTTTTGTCGGTGCGGCGGCCCGCGGGGAGGTGCGGCGCAGCACGGCCGCGACGGCGAGTGTCGGCAGCACGGTGAGGACGGCCAGGCCGAAGAAGACCGCGCGCCAGGACCACCATGGGGCCACCAGGCCCGCGAGCGGTGGCCCGACGAGGGAGGGAATGACCCGGCAGGCACTCATCAGCGCCAGCACCCGCGGGCGCAGCCGGCCCGGGTAGGCCTGGCCGATGGCCGCGTTGATCGACACCGCGGTCGTCCCGCCCGCGAGACCGTCCAGGAAGCGCCCGGCCGCGAGTTGCCAGATCGACGTGCTGGCCCCGGAGACCACCAGGGTGACCATGGAGAGCACCATGCCGGCCGCCAGCGGACGATGTGCCCCCGCGCGGTCCGACCAGTGGCCGCCCAGCACCCCGTCGGGACAATACGCGGCCGCCACCTACGGCTTCGCCGCGGCCATGCCCGGTCGGATCGTGAGCGCCGACCGGATGAACCCCGGGCAGCACCCCTCGCCGACGACCTCGTACGGCGGCGAGTTCTCGGCCCTCCCGGGCGGCCTCGGCGCGAGACTCGCTGAGCGGGGTCAGCCGAGCGGCTTGTTCAGGACGGACTTGCGGTGGCTGAACGTCTCGATCGAGTAGTGGCCGTGGTAGCTGCCCATGCCGCTCTCGCCGACCCCGCCGAACGGCAGGTCGGAGACGGTCAGATGGGCGAGCGGGAGGCCGAAGCCGAGGCCGCCGGACGACGTCTCGTGGGCCAGGCGTTCGCGGGTGGTGCCGGATTCGGTGAAGGCGTACAGGGCCAGCGGCTTGTCGCGGTCGTTGATGAAGCCGATGGCGGCGTCCAGGTCCCGCACCGTGACGATGGGCAGGATCGGGCCGAAGATTTCCTCCCGCATGACAGGGGAGTCCGGGTCGACGTCGGCCAGGACGGTCGGCGCGATGTACTTGTCCGCCCGGTCGGTCGCGCCGCCGGTCACGGTCCGGCCCGAGTCGAGGAGCGCGCTCAGCCGGTCGAAGTGGCGCTCGTTGACGATCCGGCCGAACTCGGTGGAGCGCTGCGGTTCGGTTCCGAAGACGGCCGTGACGGCGCGGATGAACTCGGGTTCCAGTGCGCGGGCGGTCTCCGGGTCGGTGAGGACGTAGTCGGGGGCGACGCAGGTCTGGCCCGCGTTGAGGAACTTGCCGCGGACCAGCCGGTCGGCGACCACGGACAGATCGGCGCCGCGGTCGACGAACGCCGGGGACTTGCCGCCCAGTTCGAGGGTGACCGGGGTCAGGTGTTCGGCGGCGGCCCGCATCACGATGCGACCGACCGTGCCGTTGCCCGTGTAGAAGATGTGGTCGAAGCGCTCGGCCAGCAGGGCGGTGGTCTCCGCGACGGCGCCTTCCACCACGGCGACGGCCGTGGTGTCGAGGTAGCGCGGCAGCAGGCGGGCCACGGCGGCGGAGGTGGCGGGGGCCAGCTCGCTGGGCTTGACGACGACCGCGTTGCCGGAGGCGAGCGCGCCGAGCAGCGGGGTGAGCAGGAGCTGGACGGGATAGTTCCAGGGCGCGATGACGAGGACCACGCCCAGCGGGTCGAACCGCGTCCATGCCGTGGCGTCGCCGCCGAGGTGGGCCGGGACCGGCGCGGACTCGGGGCGGAGCCATGTGGCCAGGTGCTCCAGGGTGTGGTCGATCTCGCGGACGGTGAAGTCGACCTCGGTGCGGTACGCCTCGGTGGTGCTCTTGCCCAGGTCGGCGTGGAGGGCCCGCGCGAGGTCGTCACCGTGCTCGGTGAGCATGTCGCGCAGCCTGCGCAGCTGCCCGATCCGCCACTCGACGGGCTTGGTGCGGCCGGAGCGGAAGGTGGCGCGCAGCCGGGCCACGGTCTCGGCGGGCTGCTCGGGGGTGCGGTCGTTCACGATGCCTCGCTGAATCAGTGCCGATCTGTCCGGCCAGGAGGCCGCCAGGTCGATCCGGGGTCGATGGAGTCCATGGGCGTCCATGGGGTCCATGGGGTCCATGGGGTCCATGGGGTCGATGTATATGCCAACCGTTGAGATCAGCCATTGATTCCCGAAGTGACTGACGTGCGTTCCCGTACATGGTTCATTACGCAGCGTCATGCTTCGGGGTGCGCATATGGGTGGCGGGG
The DNA here is from genome assembly GCF_043200435.1 of Streptomyces sp. NPDC048416. Lineage (NCBI taxonomy): Bacteria > Bacillati > Actinomycetota > Actinomycetes > Kitasatosporales > Streptomycetaceae > Streptomyces > Streptomyces sp. NPDC048416. Next base: position 194,715 of record NZ_JBICXU010000012.1, on the reverse strand, counting down.
GGCACGATGAGGGATGTTCCAGGGGTGGGCGGCCGCCCATGGCGACCCCGCTGTCCGGAGGGCCGCGACCCTGCGTACCTCTCGTCCTTCGTCCGATGCCGGAGCCGATGATGCTGTCGCCCCACTGGTACGTCGTCCATGAACTCCTGGCCCTCCTGCGCAGCCGTGAACGCCGGGCCGCCCGCGCCCCGTTGGACACCGGCGCGCGGCAGGCGCGGGACGACGCGGCGTACACGCTGTGCGTCCTGATGGGGGAGCGGTCGATGGCCGCGGCGGTGAGCGCGGCCGAGCGCTATCTCGCCCGCAGTCGGGGCGCGACCCTGGCGGGCATGGCGACCGTGAAGGAGCCCGCTCCCTGACGCGTCACGGCCGGGCCGGCAGATAGGGGCCGGGCCCTTTGATGGTGCGGTGGATGGGCACCGTCGCCGTGTGGCGCAGCCCTGGCAGGGCGGCCACCGCCTCCGTGAGGTAGCGGTAGAAGAGCTGGGCGTTCGGCACGTCGATGCTGGCGTAGAGGTTGGACGTGCCGGTCACGGCGGCGGCGAAGGAGACCTCTGGATGTGCGGCGATCGCCGCGCCCGCCTCGGCCAGACTGGACGGCGCGATCTCCAGCCACAGCGCGGCCCGGAAGTTCCGCTGGAGGACATCGGGGTGGTATTCGACGTCGAAGTAGAGCGCGCCGGCCGTGCGCAGTTCGCCGATCCGGCGGCGCACGGTCGACTGGGACAGGCCGGTCGCCGCGGCCAGTTCCGCGGGCGCCGCCCGGCCGTCGCGGGCCAGCAGGTCCAGCAGGTGACGGTCCCGCTCGTCCAGGGTCACCGGCGCCGCGGCGCACGCGGCCCGGTCCAGGGCGGGCGGGGGTGTGAGCGCGGCGACCTGGGCGGCCGTCAGGGGGCCGCGCTTGTTGATGGTGCTCAGGTCCTGTCCGAAGAAGACATGCAGCAGGCAGTGCGCGGAGACGTCGAGCACCTGGGGCGTGCGCGGCAGTTTCTGCAGCAGCAGTGACTCCTCGATGCCCGGACCGCGGGTGCGTACCGAGCACGAGATCTCGGTGCCGCCCGAGCTGACATTGACCCAGCTGGTGTCCGTGCGCCGGGCCATCGCCTTTCCGATCGACGCCGCCGCGTCCGGCGTGCACCGTACGCGTACGACCCACGGGGAGTCGCCGAGGCGTTGCGGGTCCGTCAGGCCCAGGACCCGGAGCTTTCCGGCGGTCCGCAGCCTCGACCACCGGCGCGCCGCGGTCTGGTCGGACACCCCGAGCACGTCGGCGATCTCCCGGAACGAGGCCCTGCCGTTGATCTGCAAGGCGTGGGCGAGGGCCATGTCCTCCTCCGAGAGCTCGCTGTCCGCACGGCTGAGAGTGTCGAGATACGTCGTCATGGAGGCCATGATGTCGGATCCGTTCAATCAGGGGAATCCGGCTTATTGAATCGTGCGGGATCCCCCGACACTCACTCACGGGGATCACACGCGTCGACGAGCGCGGAGCCGGTCCCCGACAGCTCGCTCGACCCGATCGGAGAACCTGACATGCGCAAGTGGTGGCCCCTTACGGCGGTCTGCCTTGGCGCCTTCATCCTGCTGGTGGACGTGACCATTGTGAACGTGGCACTGCCCAGCATGGCTGACGACCTCGACGCCTCCTTCACCTCGCTGCAATGGGTGATCGACGGATATGCCCTGGCTCTCGCAGCCCTTCTGCTGGCCTCCGGCTCCCTCGCGGACCGGTTCGGCCACCGGCGGTTCTACGTCTACGGCCTGGCGCTGTTCGCCGTGGCCTCCCTCCTGTGCGGCCTCGCGCCCACCGCGGGGGTGCTCATCGCCGCCCGGGTCGTGCAGGGCGTCGGCGGCGCCGCCATGTTCGCCACCGCCCCCGCGCTCCTGCTGGCCTCGTACCAGGGCAGGGACCGGGGCACCGCCTTCGGCGTGTGGGGCGCGGCCAACGGCGCCGCCGCCGCGGCGGGCCCGCTGCTCGGCGGGCTGCTCACCGAGCACCTGAGCTGGCCGACGATCTTCTGGGTCAACCTGCCCATCGCCGCCGTCGCCATCATCATGACGCTCCGCGTCATACGCCCCGACCAGCCCCGCACGGCGCCGGGTCACCGTGCGCCCGCCCGGATCGACCTGCCGGGCGCCGCGGCCTTCACCGTCGCCGCGGGCACCCTCACCTACGGACTCATACGCGGCGGGGAGTCCGGCTGGACCGGAGCGGTGACTCTGTCGACCTTCGCCGTCACCGTCCTGGCTCTCGGGGCGTTCGTGGTGATCGAGCACCGGACCGCCCGTAGCGGCGGCTCGCCGATGCTGGACCTTGCGTTGCTGCGCCGCCCGTCGTTCGCCGGGCTCATGAGCGGCGCGCTGCTGCTCCAGGGCGGCGCCTTCGGCTGCCTGGTGCTGGTTTCGCTGTGGCTCCAGTCCGTGGTGGGTCTGAGCCCGGTCGCCGCGGGGCTGGCCCTGACTCCGCTGGCCGCGGCTTCCTTCATCGTCGCGGTCTTCGCCGGCCGGCACATGCAGCGGATGGCTCCGCGCTTCCCGATCGGCCTGGGTCTGCTGCTGGTCGCGGCGGGCATGCTGCTGCTGCGCGCCGGCATGACGGCCGACGCGGGACGGGCCTCACTCATATCGGGTCTCGTGGTCGCCGGTGTCGGCGTGGGTCTTGCCACGCCGGTGCTGGTCTCGGCCGCCGCATCCACGGTGCCGCCCCAGCGGGCCGGCATGGCCGGCGGAGCGGTCAACACGTTCCGCCAGCTGGGCATGACGCTGGCCATCGCCGTACTCGGCGCGGTCTTCACCAGCCGGGCGACCGACATGCTGGCCGTGTCCGGCACCGTGCCGGACGCGGGCCGGGGGGCGGCCGCTCTGGCCGGCGGGCAGGCGCAGCGCCTCGTGGAATCGGCGCCCCCCGCCCACCGCGACGCGGCGCAGCACCTGGTGCACCAGGCGTTCGCCGCCGGCCTCGACCGGGTCTTCCTGCTGTCGGCCGCCGCGGCGGCCCTCGGCGGCCTGATCGTCCTCACGCTGGTGCGGCCGCCGCGCGCCGCTCCCGGCGCGAGCGGCGGCGGCTCATCGTCGGCGCCCGGAGCGACCGCTGACGGCTCATCGGCGTCGTCCGCCCCGCGCCCTCAGCAGGACCCGGTGTCCACCGGCGCGTGAACGCTCCGGTGCTCGCCGGCCGGGATTCTCAGGCCGCCCGCGGCGCGACGAACACGATGACGGAGGCGACCTGTTCGCGCCGGGGGTGGGTGTCCGCGCCGCCGAGCCCGTAATGGGTTTCGACGCGCCGCACCACGAGAGGGTGCCCGGTGACCCACAGGGTGACGGTCTGCCCGACGGCGGGGATGGGCAACGGGCCCTCGAACATGCCGAGTTCGATCGCCTCGGCGTCGTCCGTGGCATGGACGAACGTCATGATCTGACGGGTGCGCGTGAGGTCCTGTTCGAAGTCGACCTTGTCGCGGGCGGCGAGGGTGGAGGTGATGGCGTCGGGGAGGCTCATGGAGTCATCCTGCCCCGTCGCCGGACCGTATCCCGCCGAGCGGGCCGCCGGGTGGGTCGCCGGGTGGGCCGCCGCTGGGTGGCCCAGGCGGCGGAGGCCTTGGGCGCTCGGCGGGCGATTTGTCCGATGGTGTCCTACGTTGGTGTCGTCAGTGACCCCGATCAACAGGAGTTCGCCGTGGGCGACAGTGCCATGGACAAGATCAAGGGCAAGGCGAAGGAAAAGGCCGGCAAGGTCACCGGGAACGACCGGATGGCCACCGAGGGCAGGACCGACCAGGCCAAGGGCAGGACCAAGGACGCGATGGGCAACGCCAAGGAGCGGGCCCAGGGAGTCAGGGACTCACTGACCGACAAGCGCGACAACGCCTGAGCCGGCCCAGAAGCCCCCGTCCACGGACGGGGGCTTCGTCGTGCGCCGGGCGTGACCTCCCGACGCGGTGCCGGACCGTCGAGGCGAGCGGCGCCGCGAACCGATCCGACGTCCGGCGTGACCTCCCGACGCGGTGCCGGACCGTCGAGGCGAGCGGCGCCGCGAACCGATCAGGAATCGAGAAGCGAAGGCCTCACGCCCTGACTAACGTTTCGGTCATGGCACACCCCGGGTCCACCGGACCCACGACGTCAGGAGCGACCATGACCAGCTCACCCACGCAGGGAATCAAGACCGTGCTGCACCCCGTCACCGATCTGGCCGCGGCCAAGGCGGTGTACACCGCTCTGCTCGGTGTCGAGCCGACGAGCGACGAGCCGTACTACGTCGGCTTCGAGGCGGAGGGCCAGCAGATCGGCCTCGTGCCGGGCGGCGCCGAGCGGGGCATGACCGGGCCGGTGGCCCACTGGCACGTGCCGGACATCGAGGCGAAGCTCGCCGAGGTGACCGCCGCGGGCGCCAAGGTCAAGGAGCCCGCACACGACGTGGGCGGCGGACGGCTCGTGGCCACGTTCACCGACCCCGACGGCAACGTCCTCGGACTGATCCAGGACTGACACGGGCCCGGCCACACCGACCGGCGCCCCCGCCGAACACTTGGAGAACACGACAAGCATGGCCACCAGGACGAAGCCGCAGTCGCCCGAGCAGCACGCCGCCGACCGTCACGATCTGATCCGAGTGCACGGCGCGCGCGTGAACAACCTCAAGGACATCAGCGTCGAGATCCCCAAGCGCCGCCTCACGGTGTTCACGGGAGTCTCGGGATCGGGCAAGAGCTCGCTGGTGTTCAACACGATCGCCGCCGAGTCGCAACGGCTGATCAACGAGACGTACAGCGCCTTCGTGCAGGGTTTCATGCCGACGCTCGCGCGGCCCGAAGTGGACGTGCTCGACGGACTGACCACCGTGATCGCCGTCGACCAGCAGCGCATGGGAGGCGACCCGCGCTCCACGGTCGGTACGGCAACCGACGTCAACGCCATGCTGCGCATCCTCTTCAGCCGGCTGGGCAAGCCGCACATCGGCTCGCCCAAGGCGTTCTCCTTCAACGTCGCCTCCATCAGCGGGGCCGGCGCGGTCACCGTGCGGCGTGGCGGCCAGGAGGTGAAGGAGAAGCGCAGCTTCAGCGTCACCGGCGGCATGTGCCCGCGCTGCGAAGGCCGCGGCTCGGTCACCGACATCGACCTGACCCAGCTGTACGACGAGAGCAAGTCGCTCAACGACGGCGCGTTCACCATCCCCGGCTACACCGGTGGCGGCTGGAACTCCCGCCTCTACATCGAGTCGGGCTTCTTCGACCCGGACAAACCGATCGCCACGTTCACCAAGAAGGAACTCCAGGACCTGCTCCACCGCGAGCCGACCCGCATGAAGATCGCGGGCATCAACATGACGTACGAGGGCCTGATCCCGCGCGTCCAGAAGTCGATGCTGTCCAAGGACCCGGACGCGATGCAGCCCCACATCCGGGCGTTCGTGGAGCGTGCGGTCACCTTCACCGTCTGCCCCGAATGCGACGGCACCCGGCTCAACGAGGGCGCTCGGTCCTCGAAGATCAGGCGGAAGAACATCGCCGACCTGTGCGCCATGGAGATCAGGGACCTTGCCGAATGGGTCCGCGCCCTCGACGAGCCGTCGGTGGCGCCGCTGCTCACAGCGCTCCTGGAAACCCTCGACTCGTTCGTCGAGATCGGCCTCGGCTACCTCTCACTGGACCGGTCATCGGGCACGTTGTCCGGCGGCGAGGCACAGCGCGTCAAGATGATCCGCCACCTCGGCTCCGCACTCACCGACGTCACCTACGTCTTCGACGAGCCCACCATCGGCCTGCACCCGCATGACATCCAGCGGATGAACGAGCTGCTGCTGCGTCTGCGGGACAAGGGGAACACCGTGCTCGTCGTGGAGCACAAACCGGAGACGATCGCGATCGCCGACCATGTCGTCGATCTCGGCCCGGGCGCAGGCAGCGGCGGCGGCACCGTCTGCTTCGAGGGGACCGTCGACGGGCTGCGCACCGGCGGCACCATCACCGGCCGTCACTTCGACGACCGGGCCGCCCTCAAGAAGTCGGTGCGCGAGCCCACCGGCACCCTGGAGATCCGCGGCGCCTGTGCGCACAATCTGCGGGACGTCGACGTGGACGTGCCGCTCGGTGTGCTCACCGTCGTCACGGGCGTCGCGGGCTCCGGCAAGAGCTCCCTCGTGCATGGCTCCGTCCCGGCCCGAGAAGGCGTCATCTCGGTCGACCAGAGCCCGATCCGCGGTTCGAGGCGCAGCAATCCGGCGACGTACACCGGACTGCTCGACCCGATCCGCAAGGCGTTCGCCAAGGCCAACGGTGTGAAGCCCGCGCTGTTCAGCGCCAACTCCGAGGGCGCCTGCCCCACTTGCAACGGCGCGGGCGTCATCTACACCGACCTGGCGATGATGGCCGGGGTCGCCACCACCTGCGAGGAGTGCGAGGGGAAACGGTTCCAGGCCGCGGTGCTCGGCTACCACCTCGGGGGCCGTGACATCAGCGACGTGCTCGCGATGTCGGTGACCGAGGCGCGGGAATTCTTCGCCGACGGCGACGCCGCGACGCCGGCCGCCCACCGCGTCCTCACCCGGCTCACCGACGTGGGGCTCGGGTACCTCAGTCTCGGGCAGCCCCTCACCACGTTGTCCGGCGGCGAGCGGCAACGGCTGAAGCTCGCCACGCACATGGCGGAGAAGGGCGGCGTGTACGTACTCGACGAGCCGACGGCCGGGCTTCACCTCGCCGACGTCGAGCAGCTGCTCGGCCTGCTCGACCGGCTCGTGGACTCCGGGAAGTCGGTCATCGTCGTCGAGCATCACCAGGCGGTCATGGCCCACGCCGACTGGATCATCGACCTGGGTCCGGGGGCCGGCCACGACGGCGGCACGATCGTCTTCGAGGGCACGCCCCGCGACCTCGTCGCCGCGCGCTCCACCCTCACCGGCGAACACCTGGCGACCTACGTGGGCCACTGACCCCGCGTCATTCCACGTGCCTGCTCGCATGGCCGCGGCCCGTTCCGTGTGCGGCCCACACTGTGGCCGCACACGGAACGGGCCGCGGATGTCACGGGAGGGGAAACGGCGCGGCGTCGGCCCAACTCCCGTATGCGGAGCGGTGGTTACGCCGCCTCGTCCCAGTGGAGTGGGGGTCGCGTCGTCTCGTCGTGGCGCTGCTCGACCACGAGGAACGCGTCGCTTTCGAGATCCATCACCACCGTGACCGTACGGCCCCACTTCCTGAACTGCGCCGCCAACTCCTCGGCCGGCCATGACCCACGCGGTCCGCCTGCGGGAAAACGCCCGAGTACCGACATCGAAGCAGCCTCCTTCGAGCCCTCATCCGTCCTGCGTACAGAAACCCCTATCGGTATCCGTCCGCCTGCCCTCGAAAGGCCGGAGCATGCGCTTCGGGCGGGGAATGAGGTGGCGCGTCCCGGGTCGCAGCGGGCGGCCTACAGGTCGTCCCAGGCCATCGAGCTCATCCTCCAGCCGGCGGGCGTCCGGATGAACTGGGTGGTCTTGCGGCCGGCCCCCTCGAACCGAACGCCGTCGCGGTAGCCGGATTTGGCGTACTCGCTGAAGCGGTGCGCCACCGACCCCCAGACCTCGGTCCGCTCGGAGACCTCCCACTCCGAGAACTCGGTCAGGGTGCCGTCGGTGAGTATCTTCTCCCGGGGGGTGATGAACGCGTCGAGGTCGTCGATGACGGGCTCGGCGCCGGCGTTGTTGACGATCATCGCCTGCGGCACGAACACCTCGCGGACGGCCTCCAGGTTCGGCCGGGCCCCGTGGGTATTGGTGAACGCTCCCATGAAGGTGCGCATCAACTGGTCGAGTTCGGCCTTGACTTCGGGCACGGGGGATCCCTTCCACGGGCAGGTGGCTTCGTTCGGAGGGTGGGGCGGGCTCGGCGCCGACGGGGACTTCATGCGACTTCATGCGTCGCTCCGTCGCTGCCGAACCGGTGGAACGTGCCCGCGCCGAAGCCGCGGTCGTTGCGACCGTACGTGATCCACCCGGCGAGGTACAGAGCCGGTCGCACGGAGCGGGCCCTTCCTCTTGCGGGTTGCCCGTGGGGCGGCCGGGGCGGGTGAGGGGCCCCGGCGTGTCCTCGGCGTGTCCTCGGCGGAGTCCCGCTCAGTGCCGGCTGCGGTTGCCGATCACGAGGCGGTAGATGATGAGGACGATGACCGAACCGATGATGGCGGCGATCCAGGTCGACAGGTGGAAGAAGCCCTTGATCGAGTGCACGTGGAAGATCACCTTGCCGAGCCATCCTCCGAGGAGACCGCCCACGATGCCGATGATCATCGTGATGAAGCAGCCGCCCGGGTCCCTGCCGGGCATGAGGGCTTTGGCGATGGCTCCGGCGAGAATGCCGATCAGGATCCAGGCGATGATGCTCATGGTGAGTCCATCCCAACGTCTATGAGCCCGCGCCGCCGCGGTCGGCGGAGCGGGCGGTGAACTGTTCCGGGTGGCCGAGGGCCCTGTCGGGAAGAGTGCCCGGGTCAGGAACCCTTATGCCACTCGGATCGTCCATTGGGGGACAGTCGCAGGGCCGTCGCGGGGCCGCCGCCCTGGCGAGCGCGACGGGGGCGCGGCACGCTGAGGCGGGGCCGTACGCCGCCCTGACGAGCGCGCTGGGCGGCGCCACACGCCGACGGGGCCGCAGGACGTGCATCTGCGCGGCCTGCGTTCACACCGCTGGACGGGCGGGGGCCCGAAGTCGCCCCCGGGCTCAGCTGTGGGAGACGCTGAGCCGGTAGAAGGCGACGCGGGCACCCTTGGTCGTGCTGCTGGAGGACGACTGGTTGTACGAGCCCGCCTTGAAGTACTGCTGGTAGCTGGTGAAGGAGGACGGGATCGCATAGTGGGTGGTGCTCCCGTCGACCGTCAGGTCGATGGTGTGTCCCCCCGAGACGCCGATCGTGTAGCTCCACGTCGTGCCGACCGGCACATGGCCCACGGTGTGGAGCGTCTGACCGCCCGAAGGTGACTTCTCCGTGCCGAGGACGATGTCGCCGTTGGCGTGGTAATAGAGCTCGACCAGCGGTTTGGTGGACGATCCGCCCTTGCCGAGATGGATCTGACCGACACACACGTTGGACGTCACCGACACCACCCGCAGGGTCGCGTCGAGCCGGTGGGCGCCGCCGAGGGGCCAGTTCGCGGCGCTGCCGTCGCGGTTCATTTCGCGCAGCTCGGAGCGGGCGTCATGGGAGTTCGGGGTGGTGACGCCCTTCTCCGGCGCCCAGAACGTCATCGCGCCGTCGTGGGCATCGCTGTAGAAGTACGCGTCCTGGAACCCGTTGGCCCCCATGAGGCGGGAGGAGGGGATCGTGGTCGGCGACCCGGGGGAGCCCACCGGCTCCTGGAGTTCCCACACGGACAGGTCGAAGGTGCCGCCGGGCGCCGTCGACGCGGCCGCGCGGACGTCGGTGATGTTGTGGACGGCGCCGCTTCCTCGCACGACAACGGCAGTGCTGTGTGGGGTGGTTGAGGACGCCGGGGCGGACACGGCGACGGTGCCGATGACGGCGGCAGCGGTGGTGAGGGGGAGGAGGAGCGGGCGTATGCGCATGTGGGGGGCCTTCCGTGGGGGTGGGCGCGAGTGGCGGCGGTGGGGGGCCGGCGCGGTGTGGATGCGGGACGCCGCCACTCGCTGTTCACCATGTTGAACGACGTGCCTGCATGTGAACGAGGAAACCGTAGAACCCGCTTGGGGGCGCGTCAATAGCTCCGCGCGCTCCGGTCCGGTGAACTGCCCGGTACCCGGCGCGTGTTGAGAGGAGGGGGTGGCGTCGCAACCCGTCTCCGCGCCGCGGCTTCCCGAGGGGCCGCCCGGGCCGCTGCCGCCGTCGGCCGGCACCGGATGGTGGGCGTGTGCGGATGGGGCCGGGGTACCCGGCAGGGCATGGCATCAGAACCCCGGCTCCAACGCCGTACCTGGCGGGCGGCGACAGCGCGCGCCGCCGTCCTGATCGTGGGCTTCGTCTGCATGGTGGGCTTCGCGGTGCTGCTGGCCCGGGCCACGCTCGTGCCGTCACCCGGATCCGTCCGTCTGACGCACACCAACCTGCACCCGGGCGACTCGATCCGCGCCTACTTCGCCCAGCCCGACTGGCGCGACACGGTGAAGCAGGTCGGCGGCAATGTCGTGCTGGGCATGCCGTTCGGTGTGCTCCTGCCGGTCCTGTTCCCGAGGACCCGCGGACTCGTGCGCGTGGTCCTGATGACCGCCTTCGTGATGCTCACCGTCGAAGCCGCCCAGGGCCTGCTGGTCACCGGCCGCGCCTTCGACATCGACGACGTCATCCTCAACTCGCTGGGCGCCTTCGCCGGTTACCTGATCCTCGGCCGTCGGCTCGGCCGTGCCCTGCACCCGCGCCGCAGCCACTGGTGGCGACGGCCGGCCGGCGAGGCCCCCGTGACGGAACCGGACGACGCGGTGACCCCTGACAGCAGGTCGAGGCTCCGGTTGCCCGCGATCCTGCGCGGCGAGCGCAAGCCGGCCCGCTGAGCAGCTCGGGTCGCAATGGCCCCAACGTGCCGTGCTGCACGGTGAGTTGCTGTGGCGTCCGACGGCACGGTAGTGCCCGTCGGCACCGGGATCGCGCCGTTGGCAGGCGGCACGCCACGGGTGCTCGACGGACACTCGCCCCACGTGTTGTGACTCGACGGACACTCACCCCACGTGTGCCGCTGGGTGACGGACCGTCAGCGGGTGTTCACTCCGTGGTGATTCCGGTGATCACCGCGTCGCCGAGAGGAGCCTTGTCCTCGGCGTAGCCCGCAGCGCGCAGTGCGGCGGTGACCGTGCGGCGCGCCTCCTGCTCGGCGGTCACGGTGTCGTCGGCCTCCACCTCCAGTCGCACGCTGAAGGCCGACGACCCGCTGTAGAAGGTGAGCATTTCCAGCTCCTCGGCCTCTCCGAAGCGGGTCCCGCGCGGGTCGGCGGGGCGCAGGGCGCTTTCCAGGGTCTTGGTGGTCTCCTCGGTGCGTTCCGCGAGGAGGGTGCCGGGGATCGTTACGACGTAGGTGGTCATAAAGGTAGGGGGTGCCCAGCGGGCCCCGTTCGTACACCCTGCCGTGCTGCGAAGGAGGTGGGATGCCTCAGTCCGACCGGCGTGACGGCGTGACCTGCGCGATGAGCAGGGCGATGTCGTCGTGGCGCTGGGGCGGTGGCAGCGCGGCAAGGAGACGGTCGCAGGTGGCCTCCAGCGGTAGGCGGTGGTGGGTCAGCGCATCGAGCAGCGCACGCAGCCGGTCGTCGATGGGCTGGTCGCGGGTCTCCACGAGACCGTCGGTGTACAGGACGAGCCGGTCGCCGGGCGCGCAGTCGACCGTGGTGGCCCGGAAAGGCACGCCGCCGACGCCCAGCGGCGCACCCGTCGGAAGCCGCAGAAAGCGCGGAGCGCGGCCCGGCCGGTCCCAGATGGGCGGCAGATGACCCGCGAGGGCGATGCGGCACTCCGTGCGGTGCGGGTCGTAGACGGCGTACACGCAGGTGGCGGTGGTCTCGTCGAGTTCGGCGGTGATGCGGTCGAGGTGGTGCAGGACATCGGCCGGGTCGAGGTCGAGACCGGCCAGGGTACGGGTGGCGGTGCGCAACTGGCCCATGGTGGCCGCCGCGTTGATGCCGTGGCCCATCACATCGCCGACCACCAGGGCGGTCTTGTCCCCGGCCACCGGGATGGCGTCGAACCAGTCACCGCCGGCCTCGCCGATCGCGGCGGCCGGCTGGTAGCGGTAGGCGACGTCGAGCCCGGTGGGCTGGGGAGGCTGGCGGGGCAGGAGGTGTTGCTGGAGTGCGAGGGCGGCATGGCGCTGCTGCTGGAACCAGCGGGCGTTGTCGATGCAGACGGCGGCCCGGGTGGCGAGTTCGAGCGCCAGGACGGCGTCGTCGTGGGTGAAGGGCTGCGGGTTGCGGGCCCGCTTCAGGTCGAGGGCGCCCAGGACCTCACCGCGGGCGATCAGCGGGACCGCGAGGTAGGAATGCAGGCCGGACCCCGCCAGCAGGCGGGCGGCCTCCTCGTCACGGGCGATGTTCGCCAGGTCGCCCGCGCCGACATGGCTGACGAGGACGGGTCTCGCTGTGGTGACACACCGCGTGACCAGACGTTCCGCGTTGTACTTCGCGATGTTCCCCGGGGTGTCGGCCGCGCGGAGCGCGTCCGTGGGGTAGGCCGCCGCGACCGCGAGCGCCCGGATGGCCACGGGCCCCGGCTCCGGGTCCTCGCCGGCGCCGCGGCCGTCGAGGACGGAGTCGAGGAGGTCCACCGCCGCGATGTCGGCGAAGTCGGTCACGACGAGGTCCGCCAGCTCATGGGCGGTGCGATTGAGATCCAGGGTGGTGCCGATGCGGACGGAGGCGCGGGCGATCAGGTCGAGGCGTCTGCGTGCCTCGGCGGCCTCGTTCGCCGCGTGGTACTGGTCGCTGACGTCGACGATGGAGATGGCGACGCCCAGGACGCGCTTCGCGGGGTCTTCCAGGCGGTAGTACGACACGTTCCAGGCGTGCTCGGTCCGATCGTCGGGCGTCCGGCCGATCGCCGTCTGGTCGAGCAGCGGCACCCCGGTCTCCAGGACCCGGCGCATCGAGGACTCGATCGAGGCGGTGTCGAGGAACGGCAGGGCGTCGCGCACCGTGCGGCCCATGTGCTCCTCGGCGGGCACGCCGTTGATCCGCGCCAGGGCGGGGTTGACCAGCACATACCGCAGTTCGGTGTCGAGCACGGCGAGCCCGATGGGGGACTGGGACACCAGACGCACGGAGAGCGCCAGATCGCGCTCCACGGCACGCACCGTCGGCTCGTCGGTGGCGATGCCCAGCGCGTACAGGCTGCCGTGCTCGTCCTGCAACCGCATGTTGCGGAATTCCACCATCCGCGTCCGGCCGTCCTTGTGCCGGATCGGGAAGACGCCCGCCCACGCTCCGCCGCCGCTCATCACCCGGGCGAACAGATCCAGGACCAGCGGGCGGTGTTCCTCGGCCACCAGGAGCTTCGCGGCGGACTGGCCCAGGGCGTCCTGCGCGTCCCAGCCGAACAGGTCCTTGGCCTGCGGGCTCCACAGCGCGATCCGCCCCGCCTCGTCCAGCACTATGGCGGCGACGCCGAGCACGTCCAGCAGGCCGCCGGGCTCGGACGCGGCGACGCGCAGGGGACCGAGCCGCTCCCCGGATACCTCGGATGCGTTCATCGTCGGCCCTTCGTCAGCCTGCCCGGTACCTCACTCCTGTCCCGGCGCCTTCACCATCTTCTCCCGGCGCGGGCCGATTGGCAGGGCATGAACGGGAAGAGAATCGTGGCGTGCACGGTGAGTGACCGCGACGCAGCCGCGAGCGCGGGGCGGGGGCGGGTCAGTGGGTCCCGGACTCCGCGCCCTGCTCCAGTCCTGCCACCGGTGACCAGGGGCGGGGGCGCTTGTCGCGCTGTTCGTCGTGCTGGGCCAGGACCGCGAGCAGGGTGGCCACGGTCAGCCCGGCCTCGGCGGGATGCCTGAGCGGGGAGCTCGGCTCGATGCGGTACGTGTTGGAGCGGCCCTGCCGGGTGTGCGAGAGGTATCCCGCGTCCTCCAGGTCGGCGATGATCCGCTGGACGGCACGCTCGGTGAGTCTGCAGTGCGCGGCGATGTCGCGTATGCGGATGGATGGGTCGTCGGCGATCGCTGCCAGCACGCGGGCATGGTTGGTCAGAAACGTCCAGCCCGCGTGTGGTTCAGGTACGGCACCCATGCCCTGAGGGTATGACGGCACATTCACGCAAACAAATGGGGGAATCGCTTTTCCGGTGTCCATCGGCCTGTTGGACGGCCCCGGAGGGTGCCCGCGCGGCTGCGCAGGCGGCACTGTGAAGCGGATCACACGGCCGGGGTGTCACGTTCGGCCGGGCCCGGCGTGTCTCGATGGGCATGAGCGGACAGGGAGAGGGGCGGATGGGATGCCGTGGTATGCGCGACGTCGCGGGGGAGCCGTGCTGTGACTGAGGACGCCTTCACCGAGCACCGCGCGCTGCTGTTCACCATCGCGTACGAGATGCTGGGCAGCGCCGCGGACGCCGAGGACGTACTGCAGGAGAGCTACCTGCGGTGGAGCGTGGTCGACCCGGACACGGTGGAGCATCCGCGCGCCTATCTGGTGCGCGTGGTGACCCGCCAGGCCCTCAACCACCTGCGTGCGGTCCGGGCGCGCCGCGAGGAGTACGTCGGCACCTGGTTGCCCGAGCCGATCCGCACCGGCCCCGCCCTGGGTGAGGACGCGGTCCTCGCGGAGTCGGTGTCGATGGCCCTGATGCTCGTCCTGGAGACGCTGAATCCCACCGAGCGCGCGGTGTTCGTCCTGCACGACGTGTTCGGCTACACCCATGCCGAGATCGCGGCGTCGGTCGGCAAGACCGAGGTGACGGTCCGTCAAATCGCGCATCGGGCACGGCGGCACGTCCAGGCGCGGCGCCGTCGATTCGAGCCCGGATCCGATGCCGGCCGTGAGATCGTCCAGCGGTTCCTGCTGGCGACGTCGGCCGGTGCGATCCAGGAGCTGATGGACCTGATGGCGCCCGACGTCGTGCAGATCTCCGACGGCGGCGGGAAGGTGTCCGCCGCCCGCCGCCCGGTCACCGGCCACGCAGAAGTCGCCCGCTATGTGCTCGGCGTGGCCCGCACCAGCATCACCGCGGCGACCCGGATCGAGCACGCCACGTACAACGGCATGCCGGCGGCGCGGTTCCTGAACGACGGCGTACTCGACTGGGTGGTCGCCTTCGAGATCCATGACGGACGGATCACCGGCATCTACGCCATGCGCAACCCGGACAAGCTGCACCGAGACGACGCGGTGCGCCCACTCGACCGAGGAGAACAGCGACCGTGGAAACCATGACCGCCGAGCGTGTCATCGACGCGCCCATCGACCAGGTCTTCGCCTGGCTCACCACGACCACCAACTACACGCGCTCGCCGCTGGTGCTGTGGTGCCGGCTGTCCCGGCGTGGGGCGTCCGCGCCGTACGGCGTCGGCGCGGTACGCAGTCACCTGTGGATGATCGGCTGGCTGAGGGAGCGGATCACCCGCTACGAGGCGCCGTACACCACCGAGTACGTCGTCGAGCGCAGTGTGCCGCCCTCGCGCCACGCGTTCGGCGGCATGACGTTCACCGAGGTCGACGGGGGGACCCGGGTCGTCTGGACGACCCGCGCCGAGATGGCGATGCCGGTGGTGGGGCCGTTCCTGACCCGGGCGGTCGTGCGGCCGATGATCACCCGTTCCTTCGACAGCATCCTCGCGGCCGCCGACGCGGCGCTGACCCGGGGTCCCCGCGCGGAGCGCAAGGTGACGGGCCCTCAGCGCCCGGCCTGAGGCGTGGGCCCGCCGTCGCCGGGCGCGTCGGCCGACGGCGGTCGGGCCCGCCGCGCAGGACGCGCGATGCGCGGTGTCCTGCGCGGCGGTGTGCGAGGAAAGGTCAGCCCTCGATGCGGTGCTGGGTCCAGAACGAGGTCAGGTCCGTGCTGGTGGCCGCCTGGGCGGCCGCCTTGAACTCGGCCGTCGTCGAGACGCCGTACCAGTGCGACGTCGCGTAGTCCTTGAGCAGCTTGGCCATGACGCTGTCACCGAGGACACGCCGCAGGTCGTGCAGGGCGCACTTCCCGTAGCCGTAGATGACGGTCGAGTACCGGGAGGAGTGGGCGTCCCAGTAGGCCATCGAGTTGGTGATCTTCTCGCTTGACGAGGCCCACGAGACGCTGCTCCAGCAGTTGGTGCCGGTCTTGTTCTGCGCCAGGTCGGTGGAGTAGTCGGCGAACGCCTCGTCCAGCCAGGGGCTGTTGTACTCGTCGTCGCCGACGATCCCGTACCACCACTGGTGCCCTATCTCGTGCGTGAGCGCCGTGGTGGAGACCAGGTCGAGGACGAACCCGGGGTATTCCATGCCGCCGAACCAGTAGTTGTTGTCGATGACCGCGTCCAGCTCGCCGTACGGGTAGGCCCCGAAGCGCGCCGCGTGGGTGTCCACGGCCGACTTGGCGGTGGCCAGCATCGACTGGGCGTCGGATGAGCTGATGCCCGAGACGGAGTAGATGTTGATGGCGGTACCGGCCGGGGAGGTGCCGGAGATCTTGCTGAAGGGCCCGGCCGCCCAGGCGAAGTCGCGGACCTTGGAGGCGGTGGCCGTGGTGACGGTGCGGCCGCTGGAGCCGGGGGTGTCGACCGAGGTGCCGGTGGCCGGGACCAGCAGGCTGGTGGGGTGGTCCAGGGTCACCTTGAAGTCGGCGGCCAGGGAGTAGAACGACTCGCCGTTGTTGGTGTACGGGTCCAGGTGCCAGCCCGCCGAGTCACGGACGGCCAGAACCGGCAGTGCGTTGCCGATGTTACTGAAGGCGCCGTCGGCGCCGAAGCGGTCGGCGCCGTCGGGCACGGTGATGCCGAGGTCGAAGCCGATGGTTGCGGACTGCCCCTGCGGCAGCGGCGTCGGCAGGGTGATCTTGAGGGCGGTGCAGTCGACGGACAGATCGCCCGCGGTGCCCCCGCTGACGTTGGAGACCGTGATCGGCATGGCGGAGCAGGACCCGTGGTAGTTGTCCCACAGCCTCAGATACACCTCGCCCAGCGCGGTGGCCGAGGCGTTGGTGAAGGTCGCGCTCTCGTGCCCGCTCCAGCCGGTGCCGCTGGTGTTGCTGGTCAGATTCACGGTGTACGAGGGCGCGGCGGGCGTACGGGTGGAGTCACCGGGCGGGGTCGTGCCACCGGAGGTGTTGAGAGCGATGTCGTCGAGCACGAAGCTCGTCTGGAGGCTTGAGTCCTCCTTGCCGGTGAACGAGAGGTTCACGGTCTGGCCCGCGAGCCCCGACACGTCGAAGGACTTCTGGACGTAGCCGGTGTTCTTGTCGAGGTTCGAGTACGTCGCCAGCGTCGTACTGCCGATCTTCGCCGTCAGCTTGTCGTACGCGGTCGACGACGTCGTCTCGGCGGTGTCGATGTGCAGCCAGAAGGTGAGGGTCGCGGAGCTGCAACCCGAGGGGATGGTGATGCTCTGGGAGAGCGTGTCGGTGCGCGTGGTGCCGGCGCCGTTCAGCCAGGCGAAACGGGTGCCGGCGTGCGCGCTCTCGCCCGCACGGTCGGTGATCACGGCGGTGGACGACTGGGTCCACGGTGAAGTACCGCTCTCGAAACCGCCGTTGGCGACCGCCTGCGTCGGGGTGCAGGCGGCGGCGCGCGGTGCCTGGGCCGGAGCGGCCGACGCCGGACCGGCGGGAAGAGAGACGGCAGCCAGCGCCGCGGCCGCGCAGGCGGCAGCGGCGAGGGACTTGTGGGGGGTGGGTCTCACACGGAACTCCTTGGAGAGGGCCGGGGTGCCGGCCTGCTCGATGGCCGCCCGGCGGCTTGGGTGGGCCGCCGGGCGACCGCGGACGGTGTGCGTCACACGCACGGTCGCTGAGGTGAGATGTCTTCTTGTGCCTTCCTGGGGTCAGGGCGGCAGGTGGAGCGAAGCAAGATTGGCAGGTCTGACCAGTCCATGCCAAGAGGAGTTCTCGCCCGGTTGCATCCGGGTGCCCGTTCCCCGCAGGGCCTCACCGTGGACGGTCGAGCGCGGCGAGGGGCCCGCGTCCCCGCTGCCGGGTGGTGATTGACAGGCTCGCGCCACGAAGACCATGATTCCACTAGTTGACTAGTGGAATCCTTTGAGGGGGAGCATGAGCGGCACCGCCATGTCCGGCGAGGGTGGGGACCGATGGGCCTTGGAGGCGTACGGGCTCGGGAAGAAGTACCGCAGCCGATGGGCGCTGCGGGAGGAGTCCTTCCGGATTCCGGCCGGCCGCGTCTGTGGCCTCGTGGGGCCCAACGGTGCGGGAAAGAGCACGCTGTTGAAGATGGCGGCCCGGCTCGTCGAACCGACCAGGGGCGAGCTGCGGATCTTCGGACGGCCGGTCGGTGACCCCTCCGTGATGCCCCGGTACGCCTACCTCGGCCAGGACAAGCCACTCTTCAAGCGGTTCACCGTGGCTCAGTGCCTGCGCATGGGCCAGGAACTCAACCCGGGCTGGGACCAGGCAGCGGCCGAACGGATCGTGCGCGAGGGCCAGTTGGCGCCGGACGTCAGGATCGGCAGCCTCTCCGGCGGCCAGCGCACCCGAGTGGCGTTCGCGCTCGCCTTCGGCAAGCGCCCCGACCTCCTGCTCCTGGACGAGCCGATGTCCGACCTCGACCCGCTCGCCCGCGACGAGATCGCCTCGCTGCTCATGTCGGAGGTGGCCGAACGCGGCACCACCGTACTGATGTCGTCCCACATGCTCTCCGAACTGGAGCACATGTGTGACTACCTCCTGGTGGTGGCCGACGGCCGGGTCCGCATGGCGGGTGACGCCGACGAACTCGTGCCGCTGCACACCCTGGTCACCGGCCTCACCACGGACGGCGGCCTGCCCGAGGCCCTGAACACGCACACGGTGATCGACGTCCGCCGCGCGGGACGGCAGTTCACCGCGCTCGTGCGCCACGAAGGCCCGCTGGACCCCGCCTGGCAACTCGCCCACCCCAGCCTGGAGGAGGTACTGCTCGGCTACCTGCGCCACCCGCAGGCCCCCGCGCTGCTCTCCCCGACTGCCGTCCCCGGCCACCGAGAGGAGCACGCGGCATGAGCACCACCCTCACCCGCACCCCCGACCAGCGGGACCCCGCCTTCACCGGACGCCGGCGGTTGCGCGGACTGGCGTGGCTGATGGTGCGTCAGCACCGGGCCGCGCTCATCGCCTGCGCCGCGGTGACCCTCATCGGGGCGGCCTGGATGATCCACGAACGCGCCACCATGCTGGACACCCTGCACCGGGCGGGCTGGCCGGGGAAGACACCCGACACCCTCGACGGCCCCATGCTCCAGCGCCTCGACACGTCCTTCGGCGATGTCGCCCGCTATCTCGGGTATCTGCCGATGCTGTTCGGCGTGTTCGTCGGCGCGCCGCTCATCTCCTCGGACCAGGAGCACGGAATCGCCCGGCTGGTCTCCACCCAGTCGGTGCCCCGGCTGCGCTGGCTGCTCTGGAAACTGGGGTTCGCGCTCACCCTGGTCGTCGTGACGACCGGTGTCCTCGGCGGCCTCTTCGGCTGGTGGTGGCGGGCCGTTCGCCCGGTGGTGTCCAGCAACTGGCTCGACGGCGCGGTCTTCGACAACACCCTGCCGGTACTCATCGCGCTGACGCTGTTCACCACCTCCCTCGGCATCGCGATCGGTGTCCTGGTCAGGCGCGCGGTGTCCGCCATGGTGCTCACGTTCTTCGCCTCGGCGGCCTCGCTCCTCGTCGCCGACTACCTCAAGCCACGCCTCGCCACCCCGCGACGGGTCGCCTTCCCGCTGGACGGCGCGCACCCCGCCGTGCTCGACGACGCCGTCCAGGTCGACCAGTGGGTCGGCACCGCTTCCGGAAAGGTCTACGGCTGGGGCACCTGCGTGAACGACGCCGCGACGGACGCCTGCCGCGCCAAACTGGGGATCGTCAATTCGGTGTGGGACTACTTCGGATACGACCAGATGGCCACGATCCAGTGGACGGCGGCAGGACTGC
The DNA here is from genome assembly GCF_043200435.1 of Streptomyces sp. NPDC048416. Lineage (NCBI taxonomy): Bacteria > Bacillati > Actinomycetota > Actinomycetes > Kitasatosporales > Streptomycetaceae > Streptomyces > Streptomyces sp. NPDC048416. The sequence goes on along the minus strand of NZ_JBICXU010000012.1, from coordinate 175,203 downwards.
TGCTCGGCGCGAGCGCGCTCCTGGTGGCGCTGATCGTGTGGCGTGTGCGCCGCCAGGCCCTGTAGCCGTACGGCGATCTCTATGATTTCCACGCGCCGAACGGCCCCGGGCGCCACGAATCCGCCCGTCGAATCGGGCGCCACGCGAGGGACGGGAAGGAGGCGGGTGCGATGGTCGTGTTCCGCATAGAGCGACGCAGCGGCGTACCCGCGTACCTTCAGATCGTGCACCAGGTGGAGCAGGCCCTGCGCATGGGGGCGCTCGGCGAGGGTGACCGGCTGCCCACCGCGGCCCAGGTCGCCGCCGACACGAAGGTCAACCCCAACACCACGCTCAAGGCCTACCGCGAGCTGGAGCGGGCCGGGCTCGTCGAGGTGCGCCAGGGCGCGGGCACCTTCATCACCCGCTCCCTCGCCGCACCCGGGAGCGAGCCCGCGTCGCCCCTGCGGACACGGCTGGCCGACTGGATGCGGGACGCCGGCGCCACGGGCCTGACGGAACGGGAGATCGTCGCGCTCTTCGACACGGTTCGCGCCCAGATGTACGCGCCGCCGCCCGTCGGGCAGCCCGCGCCCTGAGCCGTCAGCGGCCGCCCACGGGAGCCGCGGCGTGGGGTGTCCGGCCTCCGTCGCCCGGTGACACCTCGGCCGCCGTCCTGGCGACCGCCGCGGACAGCCGCTCCCGTACGGAATCGGGCAACGGCGTGCCCGCCGCGGATTCCACCACCTGCTCGGCCAGGCTGCGCAGCTTGGTGTTGGTGTGCTGCGAGGTCGATACCAGCACCTTCCACGCGCCGTCGGCGCTGATGGCGAAGGCCGCCATGAGGATGCCGCGGGCCAGGTCGATGGTGGCCCGGCTGTGCATCGCCCGCCGCAACTGCTCCACTTCCAGGCGCAGGTCGGCCTCGTCACCGTCCGGCGGCGCAGCCGTGCGGGGGACGACGACCTCGTCGAGCTCTAGAGCCGGGACGGACTGGGACAACGCGTGCTCCCTGATGTTCAGCAGGAGGTTGACGGCGGAGCAGCCGCAGAACTCGATCCCGCCGAGGTCAAGTCGAATGCCGCCGTCCGAACCGGAGGGGGCCGGGTGGAGGGCATGCCGCAGCTGATGGTCCTCGCTGAGGTCGAGCTCGCCGCACACGCCGACGACCGTGCGGTCACCATCGGGGCGGCTGAAGACCGTCAGCCCGGACAGCTGATGCGTACCGGTGGAGCCGGCCAGCCGCGTACACGCGCCGACCTGCCCGGACCCGGATGCTTCACAGTGCGGCATGGCCGTCTCCCCTGCGCACTACGGCGATTCCTCCAGGAACAGGGTTGCGCCCCCGCGGACGCACGTCAAGAGATACATGAAGCCAAGTTCGTGTATTTCGCGACACAAATCGTCGGGCCTACGATGCGCCCATGGGAGAAGTACCGGAGCCGCACACCGGATGGACGTTCATCACCAACCACGCACGCGTGTTGGCGACCATCGCGGACGACCAGAACGTGCGCATCCGAGATATCGCCGCGCACTGCAGACTCACGGAGCGTGCCGTTCAGAAGATCATCGCCGATCTCGAACGGAGCGGCTTCCTGTCCCACGCCCGCGAAGGGCGCGGCAACACCTACCGGATCGAGCCGGGAAAGGTCCTGCGGCACCCCGCCGAGGCGGAGGCCGGGCTCACCGTCGCCTCGCTGCTCGGCCTCCTCGTCCAGGACGAGGCGCACCGCGCCGACCGGCCCGCCGGCGCGTACACCGCCCGAGCCCGCCACCGCTGACGTCCCTGCCGGCGCCCCCGCCGGCGTCCCCGCCCGCGGGCGAGTCATCCCCGGCGCGGTCGATGACGGCTTGTTCTCGCGGGTGACGCTGGCCGATTTGCGAACTGGTCGTGGCCCGCCGACGCCGAGAGGATGCTCCCCTGCCGGGTGGGCTACCGAGAGGGTGGAGCGGATGCGGTTACGGCGAAGAAGGTCGGGTCGGGGGCGCATCGGAGCGCTGGCCCGCGGGGTGATCGCGCTGGCGATCGCCTGTGCAGGAGTGGCGGGCGTGCCCGCGGCGGCGCAGGCGGCACCCGCCACTTTGGCCGCCTCCGCGGCATGCGGTACGGACCCGGGCGCCAAGGGCCTGGCGAGCTCGCCCGTGTCCGACAGCCTGGTGTCCGTGGACCGCGCGGACGGGCGGATCGCACAGCTCCAGCTCTTCTACGACGCCACGGCGACCCGCGGCCTGCCCTTCGTCTGGCACCGCGAACAGGCGGCGCCCGGCGGTGCGTACGGGCCGTGGCGGCGGGTGAGCGCGGCGACCGTCGGCCCGAAGAGCTACTACATCACCGCGATGGAGAACTCCGCGGGCGGCCTGGAGCTGCTGTTCTCCACCTACGGAACGTTCTGCCACTCGGTCGAGAACACCGGCGGCTGGAGCAGCCCCGACGCGTTCGGGCTCGCACCGACCCCGTACCACGGCGGCGTCGTGCTGTTCAAGGAGCGCGACGGCAGTATCGACGCCTTCGCCTCCGGGTCGACGACCGGCAGCACGATGGAGGTGCGGCACCAGCAGAACGCCGGATCCGGCTGGGGCCCGGTGCTCTCCACGGGCCCCGTCCCCGGCCAGGACGTCGGCCTGAGTCAGCCCAGTACGGTGGAACAACTCCCCGACGGCAGGCTCCACTTGACGGTCCGCGAATGGAACAGGGACCGGCTGTGGGAGATCTACCAGACGCTTCCCGGCGGAGGCTGGGGGCCGTGGACCCTGATGGCCCCGCACCAGGCATCACCGGCAGTGCGCTCGTACGCCCCCGCGCCCGCCGGGCCGCACCTGAACGTGAACCGGACGACCGGGCTGCGGGACGGCGACATCGTCACCTTCACCATCGCGGGCGGCCCGCCCGGCGCGTACGTCTGGGTGAAGGAGTGCGGGCCCTCGGCGTCCGCGACCACGTGTGACGACGACACCGGGCGGCAGTTCCGGGTCTACCCCGACGGCACATATCAGCTGTCACCGAAGAAGCTGTACGCCCAACTCTCCACCCCGGCAGGGGCGTTCGACTGCCGCACGGCGTCGTCCGCCAACCCGTGCTCGCTGGCCCTCACCGACAACAACGGGGCCCTGCTCACCACCGTCCCGCTGGCCTTCGCCCCGCACGGACGCCTGGAGGCGCCGCCCACGCTGCGCGTGAACCCCGACGACGGCCTGGTGGACGGCCAGGCGGTGCGGGCGACGGGCACGGGGTACGAGCCGCAGTTCCATGCCCTGATCATGGAGTGCGCGGCCGGCTCCACCGACACGCTCGGCTGCCGCCCGCGTTCCAGGCCCCCGGCCACCAGTGACACCGGGCACCTGGACGAGACGGTCACCCTGTCGGCGACGTTCACCGCCATCGACGGCCGCACGATCGACTGCCGGGCCCAAGGGGCGTGTGAGCTCGTGGTGTTCGGCACCCGGGTGCGAGGCCCGGAAACGGTCCGCCACCCGCTGGCCTTCGTCCCGCCGCCCACGTCCCGGGGCTGAACGCGCCCGGGCGGCGTCGCCCCGCCCCGTCGACAAGGAAGCCCTCAGCGTGCCGCCGCCCGGTAAGGGCGGAAGAACGCGCGTAGTTCCTCCGCGTACAGTTCGGGTTCCTCGAACGGCGCGAAATGGCCGCCGCGCGCCGGTTCGGTCACCCGCACGACGTTCGCCGTCCGCTCCAGCCAGGCCCGGGGCGGGCGGACGACGTCGCCCGCGAAGAGCGAGAACCCGGACGGCACCTCCACCCGGCGGGCGAGCTGCGCCGGCGGGATCGCGGCGTTCGCGCGATACATGCGCATCGAGGACCCGATGGTCTCCGTGAGCCAGTACAGCGTGACGTTCGTGAGGATCTCGTCCTTCGTGAAGCTCCTCTCGACATCGCCGCCGCAGTCGCTCCAGGCACGGAGCTTCTCGACGATCCAGGCGGCGAGCCCGGCCGGCGAGTCGCTGAGACCGAACGCGGCGGTCTGCGGCTTCGTGCGGTGCACGGCGGCGTAGGCGCCCTCGGCCGCTCCCCATGCGGCCACCTCGTCGAACCAGGCCCGCTCCTCCTGCGAGAGCTCGGCTCGGTCGCCGGTGAAGAGGGGGAGGCCGCCATCGGTGCGGTGCACGGCCACGACCCGGTCGGGGTGGTCGAGCGCGAGATAGCGGCTGACGTGACTTCCCACATCACCGCCCGCCGCGCCGAAACGCCCGTACCCGAGGACGTCCATGAGCTCGGCCCACAGGGCGGCGACGGCGACGGAGTCGAGGGGCGGGCCCTTGGGCCGGTCGGAATAGCCGAAGCCCGGCATGTCGGGCACGACGACGTCGAACGCGTCGGCCGGGTCGGCGCCGTGCGCGCCGGGGTCGGTCAGGAGCGGGATGACCTTCGCGTAGCGCCAGAAGCAGTCCGGCCAGCCGTGGTTGAGGATGAGCGGCAGCACGGGCCCGCTCGGCGCGACGGCTCTGGCGTGGACGAAGTGGATCCTGAGGCCGCCGAGCGGGACGCGGAAGTGGGGGAGTTGGGCGAGGGCCGCCTCCTGCGCCGGCCAGTCGAACTCGTCCGCCCAGTACGCGACGAGTTCACGGAGGTAGGAGAGGTCGGTCCCCAGTGACCAACCGGCGCCCTCGGGCACATCCGGCCAGCGCGTCGCGCGCAGCCGCGCGCCGAGGTCGTCGAGCGCCGAGGGGGCGGTCTGCGGATGGAACGGTTCGGGGCGGGGCGATGCGTCCGGCATGGCTCTCACCCTACTGACCGCCCGCGCCCCGTCGCGGGCCCCGCGAACGGCCGGGGCGGGCCTGCCGGGCCGCTCAGGGGCGGCTGCCGAGCTGCGGGTTGTTGCCGCTGAGCACGTGCTGTTCGGCCAGGACCTGGCAGAGCCCGACGTGCACTCCGATACCGGCGCAGTTGTCGTCGGCGCTGGGGGAGGGGGCGCTTGCGGCGGCGCCGGGGAGTGAGAGGCAGTTGCACGCGGCGAGGGCCGTTACGGCGAGGGCGGAACGAGTGAAGAACATGCGCCGCCCAACGACCGGCCCCGCCCCCCGACACTCCCGTACGTGTCACGAGCCGCCTCTTCGGCGCCCCGGGGATATCCCGTTGCCGGGGCAGGGTCACGACCGTAAGGTCCCTCGCATGTCTCTGCGCGTACGTATGCGTCAAGCCCTGCCCGCAGCGATGCGAGCCCGCGACAAGGTGGCGGTGAGCGCCCTGCGCGCGACCCTTGCCGCGCTGGACAACGCCGAGGCGGTGCCGGTCGGCGCGGCCCGGACTGCGGGGCGTGGCCATCGAGGACGCGCCCATGGGCGTCGGTGCCACCGAAGCGGCACGGCGTGAGCCGAGCGAGCGCGAGATGGCGGACATCGTGCGCGCCGAGATCGCCGAACGACGCGCGGCCGCAGCACAGTTGACCGCGCCCGCCCACGCCGACCACGCGGCGCGGCTGCGCGAGGAGGCCGCGCTCCTTTGCCGCTTCCTCGACGGGCCGGGCGAGGAAGCGGGCGGGACCGTTCTCTGACAGGGATCGGCGGGACGGCAGTTGGTGGCCCGGCAGCCTTACGGCTCGTGCGGATCAGTGCGCGGAATGGACCTCGATCGCGGCGCGTACCCCCGATTCCACGGCCCCCTCGATCCATGCGGGCTTCAGGGAGGTGTGGTCCCCGGCGAAGTGCAACGGGCCTTCGGGGACGGCGATGTCGGGGAACAGCTCGGTGTGCTGGCCCGGCAGCAGGACCGACGCCTCGCCGTAGGCATAGGGGTCGCGCGCCCAGCTCTGGGTGCGTCCCGCGCCGGTGTAGAAGACCTCGATGCGCTGCCCGTAGATCTCCTGGAGCCCGGACAGCGCGTGGGGGTAGCGGGCCTCGTCGTCGAAGGCGTCCCAGCGCATCGCGTCGTCCGCCCAGGTGTAGGACGCGAGCACGACGCCGCCGGGGCTGCCGGGCACGGTGTGGGAGGGGTTGAAGGTGAACCGGTTGGGGTTGTCGCTGACCGATCCGCCACCGAGGCTGCCCACGGCGCCCGGCTGGTCGCGCGAGACGCAACGGTAGGCCGCGTAGAAGGCGCGCTGGTTGCCGGACAGATACTCACCGGTGACGGAGTCGTGCCGGCCCAGCAGACTGCCGTCGGCGGGAGCCATGCCCCTGCGGTAGGAGTCGTAGAGGCCCGGACCGATGGAGGCGAGCTCGCGCTTCCACTCCTCCTCGCTGAACTCCCACCAGCGTCGGCTGAATTCGAGGAGGACCTTGGTGGCGCTGTCGTAGTGGAGTTCGGTGACGGCCCTGCGCTTGCGGTACGACAGGAGGGGCGCCACCTGGATGTGCCGCAGCCCCGAGAACGGCACGGTGATGACGGCCAGGTCGGCGGCGAACTGTTCGCGCACCGGCGTGCCCCCGCGTCCCTCCGACACGGTGTCGATCCATACGTGTGGTCCGTCGGCGCGCACATGAGGCGTGTCGGTGTGGGGGCGGGACGGGTCCCAGTACTCGATCCGCGTGACCCGGCGGTCGAAGCGCACACAGTCTTCGACCTCCTTCAACAGGGCATCCGGCAGCGAGGCGGTGCCGCCGCGCAGCTCCCAGAAAGTCGTGTCGGGGCTGATGAGAGCGGCATCGAGGAAGCTGTGGATGAACGACAGGGGAAGACGCGAAGTGAGGTCTTCGAGGCAGCCGACCAAGTTGATGGTGGGCTCGTCGAGCTTGGCGAACTCGGTCAGGAAACGGCGCATGGACCAGTCACCGAAACGCTCGATGACGCGCGCCCACCCGGCGATCATCTCCTCGGCCGGCTTGTCCACCCGACGCCCGTCGGCCCCCACCGTGCTGAACTCGTCCCGGACCGGCGCCAGGGCGTTGCTGAGGATCTTGCTGGAAGGTACGTCCCACAGCGCCCGGGGAACACCGAACGAACGGTTGACGCGTCGGGGACTGCGCGCGTAGTCGACCCGGCGGACGCGGAGACCGTTGACCTGGATCCAGGTGCGTTGCGCGGGGCTTCCGTCGGTGTTCTCGTCGACGAGACGGAACTTCTGCCGTGCCACCTTCAGGTGGTCGATGAGTGCCATGACCAGGGGGTGGCTCTGCGGGATCCGCATGGCCCCGGCCTCCGCGTACTGCCGCGGGTCGGCGAACGGCTGCTCGGCGTGCTCGTGGCCGCCGGTCCTGAACGTCTTGATCCTGCCGCCCGCGCGGTTGCCGTTGGCCTCGACGAGCGTGACCGTGTGCCCGGCGCGCCGCAGCAGCAGCGTGGTGACGAGCCCGGCCGGCCCCGCGCCCACCACCAGGACCTTCTTCGGCGCGGCGGCGGACCGCGGCAGGCCACTGCCCACGAGGACTTGCCGATAGGACGGGATCAGGTCACGGCCGTCCGGCCCGCGCATCAGCAGCGCCCGCGCGACCTCCACGCAGCGCTGGGACAGTGACGCGGGCGCGGTGGGGGCCAGGACGGGCGTCGCCGTCGCGGCGGAGGCCGTCGGCGCGGCCGCGCTCGTGGCGACCGCGGCGGCCGTGGCGGCGGTGGCGACCGTAAAACCGCGCCGGGACAGGGAATTGGGCCGAGAGGAAGTCCCGGACGCTTGAGGCGAGTGCATAGCCTCACCATGCAGCCCCGTACGCCGGTCACCGTACCGGGCACGCTCACCGCGTCGCCCGTCTTTAACCCCAATGGGCCATGCCCGGTGGCACGTCACGGACATGTGTGTCAGGGGGCGTGCCTGGCGTTCGAACCTCGTACGGGCCGGAAAAAGGGGCCCATCGGCCGGGTGCGGCTGCGATGGGCCCCGAACGCCGCGGCGCATCCGTTCTCCGGGCGGGGCCGCGTAGCAGTGCGGCGGGACGTGCGCCGGTGAGGGCACCGGGCGGTCCGGTCACTTGCCGAGGGCGCGCTTCAGCTGTGCCTTGTCCATGCTGGAGCGGCCGTGGACGTTGCGGCGCTGCGCCTCCGAGTAGAGCTGGTCGTACGTCGGCCCCTGCGAGCCGCTGTGCGAGCGCTGGCCACCACGCTTGGACGACGACATGTCCTGGGTGGAACTCTTGCTGGCCGTCTTGGACTCACCCGAACGAGCCCGCTCCTTGTTGACGGTCCGCGCCGCGATCTCCTTCGCGCGCTTGCTGCTCGCGCCGCGGTCCTCGGCGCTCTCCTTGATGTGCTCGTACTGACGTTCCCGCTTCGGGCTGGATCCGCTGGGCATGTCATCTCCTTGGCTGTCACGGTGATCTGGGGGGATCACCCTCACCCTGTGCCGCCCGGGACCACTTCGCAATCGGGAGGTGGCCCGACGGCTGAGCCGCCATGAGGGACCGGCAGGGGCTCGGCCGTGCCGGCGGCGTTCAGGACGACCGCACGCCGCGCGTACCCCGGCCCTGCGCGCCGAACCGCGCTGAACCGCGCCGAACCGCGGCGAAGCGGTGTGCCGCGGCGCGCGGGCGGCCCGCGCCACGGCACGGGGGACGGCTCGTCCGAACGGGCCTTCACGGGCGGAGCAGTCGGCGCGGCGCAAGGGCCGGCGCCGCGCCCCGGTGCGATCCGTGCGCCACGATGAATGAGGAAATGCGATGCGGGCACATGAAGACCTGGAGGTGGTTCCCATGGTTCCCTTGCTTCTCGTTCTGCTGCTGGCCCTGATTCTCTTCGGTATCGGGTTCGCGGTGAAAGTCCTGTGGTGGGTCGCGATCGTCGTTCTGATCCTGTGGCTCATCGGGTTCGTCGCCCGGCCGAAGGGCGGATCGGGCCGCTGGTATCGCTGGTAGGTGGAAGGGTGCGCGCCTCGTTTAGTGAGGCCGCGCAGGTGCGGAAGCGCCGGGCCGGGAGAAGGCAGCCACCCGGGACGCCGACGCTGAAGGACAAAACGGCGGGGCCGCTCGGGACACGTGTCCTGAGCGGCCCCGGTCGTGTGTCTGGGCCGGTACTGCGGGGCGGTGGCCCCGGTCGTGTGTCTCGGCCGGTACTGCGGGGCGGTGGCCCCGGTCGTGTGTCTCGGGCGGTACTGCGGAACGGTGGCCGCAAGGTGGGTCTCGGCCGGTACGCACGATGTGTGTCCCAGTCGGCATTGCAGAACGTGGCCGCGATGGGTGTCCCGCCGGGTCGGCCGGGCGGCACGGGGCCGGTCTCAGGCGGGGGCGGGCAAGTCGCACCAGGCGATGGCGTGCTCCATCAGACTGCCCATGACCAGGCGTCCCCCGTGTTCGCCGACCGACGTCGTCATGCGGAACCGCCGCCCGGCGCCCCGCAGTTCGCGGACCACCCGGCCCCGCTCGTCGACCTCGATCACGCGCGCACCCGAGGCCGGCGGCGTCGGCAGGTGCCGGGCCGCGCCGGCCACCGCGCGGCGGACGCCGGGCGCGGCGCGGTGCAGCCATGCGAGCGGCGGCGTGCGGGGCCCGGCGAGCGCGACCCAGAATCCACCGGCCGGGCTGCGGGACACGTTGTCGGGGAAGCCCGGAAGCGCGTCGGCCAGGATGTCGTGGCGGCCCGCGTCCGGGCCGCTCAGCCACAGCCTGGTGAGCCGCCACGCTCCGGTCTCGGCCACCATCACGTACGACTCGTCGGGTGCGAGCGCCACGCCGTTGGCGAATTGCAGCCCATCCAGGAGCACCTGGGGCTCGGCCCCCGGCGTCAGCCGCACCAGCAGGCCCGTGGGTTCATGCTCCAGGATGTCGCACAGCCAGTCGTCGAGACCGTGACGGCGGCTGGACACCGTGAAATAGACCGTGCCGTCGGCGGCCGCCACCGCGTTGCTGCAAAAACGCAAGGGCGCCCCGGCCACCGAGTCGGCCAGCACCTCCGGCCGCTGCTCGCCGTCCGGGTCGAGCCGAAGCAGCCCCCGCTCGGCGTCGCACACCAACAGACGCCCGTCGGGCAGGACTTCGAGCCCGAGGGGCCGCCCCCGGGTGTGGCCCACCTGCTCGATCCCGGCGGGGCGGTCGCCCGTGGGAAGGACGATGCGCAGCACCCGGCCGTCCGCCACACCGGTCACCACCCGCCCGGCGCCGTCGAAGACGACGTCCTCGGGGCCCGCGCCGCCCAACTCGACGCGACGAGGCCGTGGTAACGGCGTGGGTCCGGGCCGTGTCGTGGCCGCTCCCACGGCGCCGCGCCTCATGCGGCGCGCCGCAGGCGACGGGCCCGCAGGCAGCGCTTCATCTCCTCGGCGTAGGGGAGGCCCACGCCGAGCGCGATGGTCACACCCAGGGCCGCGAGATAGCGGGCGGGCAGCGGGTGTTCCTTGGGCAACAGCTTCCAGTCGTCGGGGCCGGGCCCGCCCCGCACCGCCGCGCGAACGGCCTCGGGATGCAGACAGGCGACGAACGCCATCGCCGTCAGGGGCAGCACTTCGAGGAAGCTGTGGATGTGCTGCTCCACCGGCCGGACCTCGCGGCGCCCGGTCGCGAAGCTGACGTCGTACAGGGCGGTCGCGCCATGGGCGAGCGCCGCGCCGCCCATGAGGGAAAGGACCAGCGGGTTGACCTTCGCCAGGAGACCCACGGCGACGGGAATGCCCGCCTCGGTCATCATCAGCGCGTGCACGGCCGACTCTCGGGCCCCGGACGTCTCCTCGATCTTCGTACGCCGGTGCATCCACCAGTCCGCGACGCCCGGAGCCACCCACAACGGCAGCACTCCGTAGAGCAGGAACCGGCGGTTGGCGGCCTCGACACCGGAGGCCGGCGCGGAGATCGCAAGGTCGCGCCCGCGCCGCCAGCGGGCCCAGGCACGCACCGGTACGGCCAGCGGGGAGGAGGTGGCGGGAGTCGGCATGGCAACCCTTCTCGTCGGGGCTCGGCGGGGTCCTTCTCGTACGGGCAAGCCTCCCCCGCGGCGGACGGGCCCGCCTTTCGGATGCGGGCACAGATGGCTCCGCGGCGGGGCCTTGTACCGGGGCCGGGCGCGTGGCGCCGGGTCAGTCCCGGCTGCGGCGCCGGTGACTGGTGTCGCACCACGGATAGCACCGGCTGCGCCTACAGGTGCACAGCGCGACCATGCAGCGGTCCGAGACGGCGGTGGTGCCGTCCTCAAGGACGACCTCGACGGGGCCCTCGACGAGCAGCGGCCCCTCGCGCTGCATCTGGATGCGCCGGGCGTTGTCAGACGGGTCGTTCGGCACGGATGACCACCAGCTCTTCCATCGTGTCGTCGTCGCCTATCAGCCCCTGCTCCGCAAGCCAGGCGCGCCGGGACCGCAGGACCGGGCCGAACGGAATGAACCGGCGGTCGGCCACCGCGGCCTTCAGGCCCCGCTCCCGCAGTTCGAGCAGGGTCGCCTGCGGGTCGCTGAGAGCCGAATGGACGATGAGGAGTACGCCGCCCGGCCGCAGCAGCGCAGGTGCCTCCTGGCAGATGCGGCGGAGCAGGAGCCGGCCGTCGTGACCCGCGTCCCAGGCCCGGGCGGGGCCGCGCTCGGGGGCCGTGGGGGAGAGCGCGGGGACGTAGGGCGGGTTGCTCAGAATGAGGTCGAAGGAGCGTCCCGCCAGTGGTGTGAGGAGGTTCCCTCGTACGACGCGGACCGGCAGCCCGGCCAGTCGTGCGTTGAGGCGGGTGCTGAGCACGGCACGCCAGGAGATGTCGACCGCGGTGACCCGGGCGCCGAGGCGGGCGGCCGTGAGGGCGATCGCGCCGGTGCCGGTGCCGATGTCGAGGACCTCGGCGCCCGGAGGCAACGCTTCGTCGTGCAACGCGTCGGCCAGCAGGTCGGTGTCGTCCTGCGGGTCGTAGACGCCGGGGAGAGCGAATAGGTTCACGCGCCCCGAGTACCCGACAATTCGTGATAGATCCGCACTAATTTATGTTTAACAGTGAGAATCATTGGGGCTGCTGGGGAAGCGGGAACCGCAGCGACGACTTCTGTGCCTGCCAATGCCCCAGAAGATGGTCCGCGAACCTGTCCTCCAGGAAGACGGTGGCGTCGACGCCGAACACGACGTCCTGGGCCAGCTCCGGCTCCTCCTCCAGGAGGCCACCGATGACTTCGTGCCGTACGACCTGCTCGTGCACCGCGTCGGCCTCCACGTGCTCGGTGTAGAAGAACTCCGCGGCCGGTCCCGCGCCGGCCCGCTTCATCGCCAGCGCCATGCGCCGCGACGAGGGGGAGGAGGTGACCTCCAGGGTGGCGAAGTGGCCGAGCAGCGCCCCGCGCAGGGCGCGCCGCAACCCGAGGAGCGACATGAGGTTGACCGTGGCGAGCATCTGCGCCGATCCGGCGTCCACGTAGCGGCCGTACGTCGTGTCGAGCCCTAGGTCGTCCATCAGATCGGCGAAGAGACGGGCGTGCACCCGCTCGGCCCTGCCGCCGCCGAACTCGTCGAACTCCACGGCCGCCATTCCCGCCTTCGCCCGCCCCCACAGACGGGGCAGCACCCAGGCGTGCGGATCGGCCTCCTTGAGGTGGTACAGCGAGCGCTGGGCGGCGTACTCGCGCAGCCGCCAGAGCTCGCCCTCGTCCTGGAGGAAGTAGGACACTCCGGTGCCGTGGACCGGCTCGACGAGGAGTTCCGCGAAGGCGTCGTCGACGTCGTGATCGCGCACCGCGTCCTGGCGCAGCGCGTCGAGGAAGCGGTCCTCCATGAGGCCCCGCAGCTCGATCAGCGCGGGATCCCACTCAAGGGCGTCGTCGACCTCGGCGAAGCCCCGGTAGTGCAGTTCGTAGCCGACGTACAGGGCCAGCTGCAGATCGTCGCCGTACGCGGTGGCGCGGGCGACGGACGCCTCGCCGGGGAGCCGGGCCGTGTCGCCGCGCAGGCGGCCGATGATGGCCGCGGACAGCTCGCCGCGGGCATCGGGCAGGTCGGGGCTTCGGTTCTTGCTCGTCGTCATGGTCCACGCCTACCCGGTGATCCGCCGGGTGCAACAGCGGGGTCGGCGATGCGGAGCTCGAACCACACGGTCTTGCCGCGTCCGCGGGGCACCCAGCCCCATGCCGCCGAGAGCCGCCGCAGCAGATACAGGCCGTGCCCCGACGAGCGTGCGGGCCGGTGCGGGCCGTGCGGGCTCGGGCGCCGGGGGCTGCGGTCGCTGATCTGCACCAGGAGTCGGTCGCCCACGCGGTCGAGGCGGAGTTCGTAGGGCTCACCGCCGTGTACGCAGGCGTTGGTGGCGACCTCGGAGACCAGGAGCAGCGCGTCCTGCACGGCCACGCTCTCCTTCGGCCCGCGGGGCCCGAACCACTCGTCGATGGCCTGACGTGTGAGATCGCGGCACCGCGTCACCACCCCCGGTTCCCCGGCCAGCGGGAACCGGCGGCTCCGCGACGCGTGCTTCGTGGCATGCCCACCTTTCATGAAAGTCGCCTGCCCCGACAGGCACGGCTGATGCGCCTTTTGGCATTAAACGCCGCCAATCAGGGCATAAAAGAATGAGAGTGCGCGGATGACGGGCCCTGTCGTCGGGGGCGTACGGGCCCGCCCCGTCGAAGGAGCCCCCATGCCCACCGTCAGCCGGGTCCCGCAGGCGCCGCCGCCCGTCGTACGGCGCAGGGCCCTGGGCGGCATCCCCGAGGTGCCCCGCCCCCAGGACCTCAGCACCGCCGACGCACGCGCCCTGTCCGAAACGCTGCTGCGACGGCTCGCGGAGCTCGACGAGGGCACTCCGGAACACGCCTGCGTCCGCAACACGCTGGTCGAGCTGAATCTGAGCCTGGTCAGATTCGCCGCGCGCCTCTTCCGCAACCGCGCCGAGCCGGCGGAGGACATCCTTCAGGTCGGCACCATCGGCCTCATCAAGGCGATCAACCGCTTCGAGCCGGCGCGCGAAGTGGAGTTCGCCTCCTTCGCGCTGCCGACGATCACCGGAGAGATGAAGCGCTTCTTCCGGGACACCAGCTGGGCCGTCCAGGTGCCACGCCGCCTTCAGGAACTGCGCCTGCGGCTGGCCGGGGCCGCCGACGGACTCGGGCAGGAGCTGGGCCGGCCACCCACGACGCGAGAACTGGCCGCCCGCCTGGGGATCACCGAGGCCGAAGTGGCCGAGGGCGAGCAGGCCGCGAACGCCTACACGGCCCGCTCGCTCGACCTCGCCGACGAGGACAGCGGGGCCACCGCCGTCCTCCGGACCCTGGGCGTGGAGGAGCCCTCGTTCGACGTCATCGAGTGCCTAGACTCCCTCAAACCGCTGATCGCCGCCCTGACGGACCGCGAACGCACCATTCTGTCGCTGCGTTTCGGCCAGGAGCTGACGCAGTCCGAGATAGGGGCGAGGGTCGGCCTCTCGCAGATGCATGTCTCGCGCGTCCTGGCCCAGATCATGGACCGGCTGCGTGCCGGCCTCCTCGAAGACGGGGACGCAGACGGACGGCCGCATTGACGAAGACGGACCGGCGAATGTCGAACAAGGACCGGCGGCCGGACCGGCGGCTTGGGGGAGTCGCGCCGACGGTCGGAGCGGGGGGCAATCCCGACCGCGCAGCGGCGACGCGGGGACACTGGCCACGCGGGCCGACGGGCCGAGTGCGCTACCTCGCGCGGACGCCGCTGCGGGCGGCATCGCGGGCGGCACTGGAAGGCAGGACGACTTCGAGCCACACCGTCTTGCCTGCCCCCTCGGCCGCGGCCGCCGAGCCCCACCTGGCGGCGAGCCGGTCGAGCAGCATCAGACCGTGCCCGCCGGGCACCGAGGGTGCGCGGGGACGGCGTACGGGGGCGGCGGAGCTGGCGTCGGTGACCTCGACCCGAAGGTGCCCGTCCCTGTGGCGCAGGACGAGCTCGCGGGGGCCGGCCGCGTGCAGGCACGCGTTCGTGACGACTTCGGACACGAGGAGCAGCACATCGTCCACCCGCTCGGCGTCCGCCGGGTCGGCCGACGACGTCCATCCCCAGTCGTCCAGGGCCACGGCGGTGAAATCCCGGCAGCGGGAGACCACACCGGCCACTCCGAACAGCCTCAGCCGGCGGATCTGGCTCCGCCCGGACAGGCCCGTGCCGCTCATCACGCTCTCCGCTACTTCCGTACCCACGCGACCACCGCCTCCCATGGATCGGTGTGGGCACAGCACACCTGATGCGCCCTTGCGCTCTCGGACATCCGGACACCGGGCACGAGCCGCGCGGCGACGGAGAAACGCCCGCCGTACGCGCCCTGTCCGTTGCCGGTCGTCGCCGCCGACATGGGGGCCACCTGCCTTCTCGACTGCTGCTGGAATCCCACGCGGCCGCCGCGGATGAAGATCCACGCCGCGTGGGGGAGACCTGTAGGGAGGGTGCCCAATAGTCGCCGCTCTAGTGGCCTGGCCGGGGGAAAGACCAACACTTCCCCGCAGTGGGCCGCCGGCTCGGACGGCGTGCGGGCCGGGCCCGGCACCCGTCGACGTTTCACGGAGACCGCTGGGGTACCCGCACCGGATGACGTGTCTCAGCATGCAACTGGCCCTCGACCACGGCCTGGTGATCGGCGTGGTTCCGCTCGCTGTCGGCGTGGTGCTGGTGGCGTTGTTGATCGGTGCCGTGTGGTGGGGGCGGCGCCGCCAGGCCCGCCGCGCGGCACCGCCCCGCCCCGGCGAGCAGCCGCGGCTGCCGGAGTCGGGCCCGGTGGGCGAGGTCCGTGAACGCCGTGAGCCCGCCGAGGTCCCCCGCAGCGACCACCGGCTCACCCCGCACCAGCTGCCGGGCTTCGGCAACCAGGGCACCCGCCGCGCCGAGGACCAGGCGCCGCCCGACGAGGGGCAGAGCGGGGCGTTCGGCAGCGGCGGTCCGTCGGCGTAGGAAGCGATGCGCCGCCCGCCGCCCGAGCCCGGACACGCCGCAGGCGCCGCCGCTCTGCCGGCCCGCCCGGCGCTGCTCGGCGGGCTCACACCATGGGACGGTCCGAGCGGCGCCGCCGTTACAACCCTTCGGCCACGGGTACCGATGAACGGTCGCCGCACCGGGTGTCGGTCGTGGCACTGGGAGGTGGGCATGGACGCATCGGCGGACCGGATCGCGGAGCCATGGGGCGGCCGCACTCCGTACGGACGGGGTGAGGCGTGGCCGGCACGTGTCGACACGTACCTCGCCGAAGGGGTTGAACCCGCAGAAGTGCAGCGGTGGGTACAGGCCGCCTCGATTCTGCACTCCGACGGAGACGCCATGGACATCGCGGTCAAGGACGGCCACATGGTCGGCGTCCGCGGCCGTGTGTCGGACCGCGTCAACCACGGGCGGCTCGGGCCGAAGGACCTGTTCGGATGGCAGGCCAACAGCTCCCGGGACCGCCTGACGCGTCCTTTGGTCCGCGAGGGCGGCCGACTCGTCGAGTGCGACTGGGACACCGCGATAAGCCGGGTGGTCTCCCGGTCCAAGGACCTCCTCGACCGGCGGGGGCCGGGTTCGATCGGCTTCTACACCAGCGGCCAGCTGTTCCTGGAGGAGTACTACACGCTCGCCGTGCTCGCCCGGGGCGGGATCGGCACCAACCACCTCGACGGCAACACCCGTCTGTGCACCTCCACCGCGGCCGAGGCGCTGAAGGAATCCTTCGGCTGCGACGGGCAGCCGGGCAGTTTCGACGACATCGACCATGCCGACGTCATCGCCCTGTTCGGCCACAACCTCGCCGAGACTCAACCGGTGCAGTGGATGCGCGTCCTGGACCGTCTGGAAGGCAGCGACCCGCCCCGGCTCGTGTGCGTCGACCCGAGGCCCACCCCGGCGGCGCGCCTGGCCTCCGTGCATCTCGCGCCGCGCGGCGGAACGAACCTGGCGCTGCTCAACGCGCTCCTGCACGAGATCATCCGGACCGGTCGCATCGATCAGGAGTACATCGACTCCCACACCGTGGGCTTCGACGAGCTGAAGGAACGGGTCAAGGACTGCACCCCGCAGTGGGCCGCGGAGATCTGTGACGTACCGGCCGACCACATCAGGCAGGCGGCCGACATCCTCGGCGGCGCCCAGCGCCTGCTGTCCACGGTGTTGCAGGGCGTCTACCAGTCCCACCAGGCGACGGCCGCCGCCGTACAGGTCAACAACCTGCACATGATCCGCGGGATGCTCGGCCGTCCCGGCGCCGGAGTCCTGCAGATGAACGGGCAGCCCACCGCGCAGAACACCCGCGAATGCGGCGCCAACGGCGATCTGCCGGGCTTTCGCAACTGGGAGAACGACGACCACGTCGCCGATCTGGCCAAGGTGTGGAACGTGGAGCCGGACACCATCCCGCACTACGGTCCGCCGACCCACGCCATGCAGATGTTCCGTTACGCCGAACAGGGCTCGATCCGCATGCTCTGGATCAGCGGCACCAACCCCGCGGTCTCCCTGCCCGAGCTCGCCCGCATCCGCTCCGTCCTCGCCCGGGACGACCTGTTCGTCGTGGTCCAGGACCTCTTCCTGACCGAGACGGCCCAACTGGCCGACGTGGTACTGCCCGCGGCCACCTGGGGGGAGAAGACCGGCACGTTCACCAACGCCGACCGGACCGTACATCTGTCGGACAAGGCGGTCGAACCACCGGGCGAGGCCAAGCCGGACCTGGACATCTTCCTCGACTACGCCTCCCGCATGGGCTTCCAGGACAAGGACGGCGGGCCCCTGGTCACCTGGCACGACCCCGAGTCGGCCTTCGAGGCCTGGAAGCGGTGCAGCGCGGGACGGCCGTGCGACTACACGGGCCTCACGTACGGCAAACTGCGCGGCGCCAGCGGAATCCAGTGGCCCTGCAACGACGAGTTCCCCGAGGGCACCGACCGCCTCTACCGCGACAAGATCAGCTGGGCCCACCCCGACATGTGCGAGTCCTACGGCAGGGACCTGGTGACCGGCGCGTCCACCGCGGTCGTCGAATACCGGTCGCTGAACCCGGACGGCAAGGGCCTGTTGAAAGCGGCCGGCTATCTGCCGCCGCACGAGATGCCGAGCGACGACCACCCCTTCCAGCTCACCACCGGACGGACCATCTACCACTTCCACACCCGTACGAAGACGGGACGCGCCCCACAGCTCAATGCCGCCGCGCCGGATGTGTGGGTGGAGGCCTCCGCCGAGGACGCGAACCAACTGGGCCTGCACGAGGGCGACTTGATGGAGGTGAGCACCGCGCGCGGCGCGCTGCGCGCACGGCTGCGGATCACCGGCATCCGGCCCGGCCTGCTGTTCGTGCCCTTCCACTACGGCTATTGGGACACGCCGGCGGGTCACGGGCCAGGCGACGGCACCCCGGGCCGGGCCGCCAACGAGACGACGATCACCGACTGGGACCCCGTCTCGAAGCAGCCCCTGTTCAAGACGGCCGCCGCGGCCCTGCGCCTCGTGGAACGCGGGGACGGCGCCGTGGTGGCGCCCACCACCGCCGCATCCGCGCCCGTCGGAGCCGCCCCCACCGCTCCGACCGTGGGAGGACCGTCCGCGCACGCGACCCAGACACGGGATGACGACGGCGACAGGCGCGAAGGGAGCGGCACGTGAAGGGCATCCAGATCGTCCTGCGCAGCACACACCAGGGCGAGCACCACTTGGCCGAGGAACTGCTGGCGGTAGCCGAACGTCACCGTACCGAGCACGAGGTCCACCGCGTCGCCATCGACCTGGCCGGCTGGTCGCGCGAGCACGTGGCCCGGCTCGCGAAGACCGCCCGCGGCTACGACGTCGACCTGGACGGGCCGCCCGACTCCTCCGGGACCGGCGTCCTTGGGACCCTCAGGGCGAAGACGGCGCAGGCCCTGGGGCGCCGCCCCGAGCCGGGGCTGCTCCTGCTGCGCGACCTGCGGGAACTGCACCTGGCCGCATCGGAGAACTCGCTGAACTGGGAGATGCTGGCCCAGGCGGCTCAGGCAACGCGGGACGCCACTCTTCTCGAACTCGCCTCGTCCTGCCATCCGCAGACGCTGCGTCAGATGCGCTGGACCAACACCATGATCAAAATCCTCTCCCCGCAGGTGCTGACCAGTCTGTGACCCGGGCGGCCCTGTAACCCAGGCGGCATGGCGAGCGACCGGCGCCGGTCATGAGACGGCGCCCCCGGCTCGTGACCGACGCCTGCCGCTGTCCGCCGCCGCCGTGCCCCGGCCCGAACAATCCTGCACATGCCGGAGGCATCCTTAGTGGTGGTCGAAAAACCGCGAAGCTGGTTTGATAATGCCCAGCAGCCAGCCCAGGTACCGAGGAGCCCCGGTATGCAACAGGAACGTGCCGTGCGCACCCGTCAGGCGCTGATCCACTCCGCCGCCGAGTCCTTCGAGCAACACGGATACGCACGGGCCAGGCTGGCCGGCATCAGCACGCATGCGGGAGTCAGCCTCGGCGCCCTCCACTTCCACTTCGAGAACAAGTCGGCGGTCGCGTCCGCCGTGGAGATGGCGGCGGCCACGAGCCTGCGCCGCGCCGCCTGGGCGGCCCAACGCCCGGGAATGAACGCCCTTCAGCGACTCGTCCAGATCTCGCACGCCCTGGCCGACCGGCTGCACCACGATGTCGTCGCGCGTGCGGGCCTCCGGCTGAGCAGCGATCCGGGCCGCTCAAGCCAGGTGGATCTGCGGCGGGAATGGCAGGTGTGCGTACGGCAGTTGCTGGCGCGAGCCCGCGAGGAGGACCTGCTCGCCGAGCACGTGGATCCGACGGCGGCGCTCGCCACCATCCTCGCGGCGACGACCGGCTTCGGCCTGCTCGGCCGCAAGGACGCGCGCTGGGTCTCCCCGCCTTCGCTCACCGGGTTCTGGCAGCTCGTCATCCCGTGCCTGGCCGCCCCGGCGCTCGGCCAAGCGGTGACGGTCACGCCGAACGGCGCGGCAGCCGAGCCCGGGTTCCTCGCGGCGACCGCCTGAGCGGAACGCCTCGCGAGGCGAACCCGTGGGCTCCGCAAGGGAGTTGAGCGGCAGCTCGCGGGGGCGCCGCGCTGCTCAGTGAGCCTCGGGCGCGGTGCCCGAGGCGACCAGCTGGTCGAGGACCGGTCCGTGCGCGAGGCGCGGAAGCAGCAGCGCCCAGAATCCTGTCAGTGTGGCCGACGAAAGCCACCGTGCGTCCTGCCCGCCCAGCTCCTCGAATCCGGTCATCGCCCCCACCACCATGAGCGCCGCGTCCTGCGCCGAGACGCCCCGCATCAGCGCTCCCTCCCGGTCGGCCCGCGCGAACGCCGCCTCCACCCAGCTCTGCCACTCCCGGTGCAGATCCCCGCCCACGCGCGACGAGTCCGGGTCTTCCTCCAGGTCGAACCCCGCCCGCAACACCACGTCGTCCTGGAAACCCCGTGCCAGTGCGTGGCTGGCGTCGACCAATGTCTGTAGCGCTCCCCGCCGCGCCGGACCGTCCTCGGTGATCCGCCGCAGCCGGCGCGCAGCCGCTTCGCGGACCGCGTCGGCCAAGGCGGCCTTGCTCGCGAAATGGAAGTGGAGCGCGCCATTGCTCACCCCGGCATGGGCGCTGATCGCGGCGAGTGACACCGTCTCGAATCCGTCCCGGTCGAACAGGGCGGCGGCGGCCTCGATCAACGCGTTGCGCGTGCGTAACGCGCGTTCCTGTACGGCCATCAAGGCGCTCCGTCACTGCGTGGGGGCATTGGGGCAGCCGTGCGCCGAACGGCGGGTCGCCGTCAGGTGCAGCCGCTGCAAGCCCACCACCGGCGCCCGGCCTGAGCGGAAACACCGCTTCTGCCGGCCGGCCCCAGGAGAATATCAAACCGTGCGCGCGGTTTCCCGAGGTCGGCAGCGGGTGCGCAGCCACCGGGGCCGACCCCTCAGCCGATCCCTCAGCTCATCCATGAGCCGATCCGTCGAAGGACCCTGTCGCCCTGAGAGCCCCCTCGCCGAGGCGCCGAACCGGGCGCGCCCGCTAGGGAGTTGGCGGGCCCGTGGCCGTGTGGGCGAGGCGGGCCTCCAGCCCGTCAAGGAAGCGATCGAGCCCGTACGCGAAGTTCTCGTCCCGCGCAGCCTTCGGATCCTTGCCCCGCTGGTCGGCGTACCCCTTCCGCAGCCGCGGATAGTCCTGTGCGGCCTGTTCGGCCGCCGGCCACAGGCGTTTGACCCACTCCTGCTCGGTCTCTCCCACGCGGGTGAGCATCGTCAGCCACGCCGCCTCGCTGATCGCCGTCCCCGTGACGTACGCGAAGAGCGCGCGCACCGCGTGGTCCGCCTCGCCGAGCGGGAATCCGGCTTCCTCGAAGGTCGCGATCATGCGGTCCGACAGGCGCATCACGTTGGGGCCGAGGTGGGCGACGCCGACCTCGCCGAGTACGGAGGCGATCCAGGGGTGCCGAAGGATCATCGCCCTCAGGGCGTGGGCGCGCAGCACCGTGGTCTCGCGCCAGTGCGCGGTCCGGTCGGTGTCAGGCTCGGCCGGCTCGCCGTACACCTCGTCCACGACCAGCTCGATGAGCTCGTCCTTGTTGGCCACATGGCGGTAGAGCGAGGTGGCTCCCGCGTCGAGCCGGGTGCCGAGCTTGCGCATGCTGAGCGCGGCGATTCCCTCCGCGTCCAGCAGACGTACGGCCTCCGCGACGATGTACTCGCGGCTCAGAGCCGGCTGCTCGCGCCGCTCGCGGGGACGGACCCACACCGATGGAATGGGCCGCTGCTCGGCGCCAGGCATTCCGCCTCCTTCATCGTCTCGCGACCTGCGCGAGGAAAGAGCTTCAGCGAAGCGCTCTGGCAGCGAGCGCACGCTGTCGGTCGGTGCGTACTCGGTGCGTACACCGTTCGCGTCAGCGTACATCCCGCACGGGAGACGATGCGCTTTCTGCCGGGGGCCTCGGGCTCCGGGTCAGTGTCAGCCTGCCGCCGCCGTGAGGCCGCTCTCGGCGTGCTCATCGGACTCCACCTGCGCCCGGGCCAGATTCCGCTGCGCCTCGGCATACACGTGCGCACCGCGTTCGGCGGACAGGTCGACCGAGGTCAGCACGGAGGAGATCACCACGCTCGGCAGAATGTGCCGCAGCAGCGTGGTCACCCGCTGCCCGAGGTCCTGATAGTCGCTCAGCGCGTGCGACATGGCCTGGATCCCGGCGTACGAGCCCACCAGTACGTCCGCCGTCTCGTCCGTCACCACGTGCGGCAGGAGCTCACCCTGCTGCTGGGCCTCCCGCAGCAGGCCGCGCATCATCTCGCCCCACGCCAGGAACGGTCCGCTGCGGTCCAGGCCCGACGCCTGCTGATCCAGCGTCAGATGCACACTGGCGCGCACCATCCGGCTCGTCCGCAGCCGATGGGTGAACAGCACGATGACATCGACGACTTCCTGGACCTTGCACGACCGGGGAGGAACGGTCAGTCCCTCGTCCTGCTCGTCGAGCAGCCCCAGGGCCAGGTGCTCCTTGGACTGGAAGTGGAAGTACAGTGCGCCCTTGGTGACACCCGCGACGTTCAGGATCTCGGAGATGGTGGCGGCCTGGTAGCCATGCTCTTCGAACACCTTGGCCGCCGCTTCGAGGATCGACCGCCGCGTACGGATTGCCCTGTCCTGCTTGGCCACTGTCCTCGCTCCGGGTCGATGAACCCCCTGGAGGTCCATGCAAAGAAACCGTCAGGTTCGTATCTTACCGCCCGGCAGTTGGCAGGCCTCGACACATGCTGAGCCATTTTGGAGGAGAACATGACCAGAATCCTGAAAGCGACGACCCTTCGCACGGGGGCGTGACGCCGATGATCCTCATCACCGGAGCGACCGGCACGGTGGGCCGGCAGGTTCTCGACCGCCTCCCCGCGGACCTGGACGTACGCGCCCTCACGCGGACCCCGCCCCGCGTTGTCACGACCCACCATCGGACCGAGGTCGTCCAGGGCGATTACGGTGACCGTGCCTCCCTCGACCGCGCCCTGCGCGGGGTGCGAAGCGCCTTCCTGGTCACCACCCGCGTGGCGGGCGACGACGACGCGCGGTTCCTGGCGGCCGCCCGCGCCGCCGGTGTCCAGCACATCGTGAAGCTCTCGGCGGCCGCGGTCCAGGACCCGCAGGCCGACGACCTCATCACCTCCTGGCAGCGCGCCAACGAACGACTGGTCCGTTCGAGCGGCATGGCCTGGACGCTGCTCCGCCCCCGCTCCTTCATGTCCAACACCCTGTCCTGGGCGCCCGCCATACGCTCCGACGGTGTGGTGCGCGCGCTGTACGGCAGCTCTGCCAACGCCTGCGTCGACCCTCGCGACGTGGCCGACGCCGCCGTGCAGGCACTCACCGGGACCGGACACCACTCCCGCTCGTACACGCTGACCGGCCCCGAGCCGGTCACCGCCATCCAGCAGACCCGCCTGCTCGCCCGCGCGCTGGGCGTCGCGCTGCGCTTCGAGGAGCTTTCCGCGGACGAGGCCGTCGCCGCCTGGACGCGGCGCCATCCCGAGCCCGTCGCCGCAGCGCTCCTGCACAGTGCCCGGCGTCAGCTGGAGGGCGCCAAGGCGGCAGTGGATCCCACCCTGGTGACCGTCACCGGGCAACCCGCCCGGTCCTTCGCCACCTGGTCCATCGACCACGCCGCGGCTTTCTCGGCGGGAAGTCCCTCGGCGCGAAGCGAGTGACACGGCCGGCCTCGACGGGGAGGAGGGGGGTGGCGCCGATCAGACCTGACACGCCGTCAAATGTGTGCGGCCGACGCGGTGATGAGGCAGCTGAAGGCCTGTTCGCCGTTCTGTACGCCGGTCACCAGGACCGCGTCCTCCCGCTGACCGTCCGGGACCCGGCAGGCCTCGATGACGCAGGGGGCGTCCCACTCGGTGTAGCGCAGGAACTCGCTCTCGATGTGTACGGGCAACAGCGCCGAATGCCGCGCATGCGAACGCCGCAGCACCACGGTCGCGGCCTGCCGGGCGGCCTCCAGCAGGACCATCCCCGGCACGTGGTCGACCGGGTGGTCGAAGAGTATGGGGTGATGGGTGTCAAGCCGCAGCCGCCAACAGCCGGCCTCCGCCGCCGGGGAGAGACCGGGGGAGAGTGCGGGGGAGAGGACGACGTCGAAGGGCGACACCCGGCCCACGAGCCGCGGCGCGAGGGGAGCGGTCAGCTCCGGCGCCATCCGGCCGCCGAACTCCCGCCGCCCACCGCGGACCCGCCGGTACACCTGCGGAGACATGCACGTGTACGTGGCACCGCCGGTCGCCACCGTCTCTCCGTCGCGCCGGATCACCGCGTCGTAGCGGGTCCCGGCGAACGCCTGCCGACGCCACTTCACGTCGCTGCACGTGACGTCCATGTCGAGAGCCGCGGGTGTGTCGCCCACGCGCAGGTACTCGGGCCGCACGGACACCGTCATGTCCTTCATCAGGAACTGATGGCCGAGCGGCACGTCGAATCCCGCGTGTGCGAGCAGAGCACCGGCCTGACGGATCGCCTCGGTCACCATCAGCGGGTCGTAGTGGGTCCCGCCGACGGGCGGATAGAAACTGTGACTCCGCGGCAGCTGCGCGGTGATGCGGAACCGGGTGCCGTCCAGCTGCTCCCAACCGGTGAGCAGAACCTCGGCGACCGCGGCACGGTGCACATACTCCTGGGGCACCGTCGTGGTCAGGCGCGGACGGCGGAGCATGGCGGGCCCGGCTGACTTCGTGCCCTCGACGGCGCTCGCCGGGTCCAGCGGTGCGTGGAACCGGAATGCACTCGTTGACATGACGCCCCCAGAGTCCGCTTTCGGCGAGGCGAGAGGGTGCGCGTCGCCGAGCGTGCGCTGCCGGCACGCCTCTCGCAGGCTCGAAGGTACATACCGCCCGGTTTAATTACCAGTCTTGACCGGGTGCGCCTCGCCCGAAGAGAGCCGCGTCGGCTGCGTTCTCCTCCGGGGCCTGCCCGGCGCCACGGGGAACCGACTGCCAGTCCGCCCTGGTCAGTTGGTACTCGACTTCGCCGTGCTCGGACCCCGGGATCGCGTCAGGCCAGTCCCCGGTGAAGCTCCGCAGGAACCGCAGCCCTACCTTCTCCATCACGCGCCGGGACCCGGTGTTCACCGTCATGGTGTTCGCGGTGACCCGCTCCACCCCGAGGTCGGTGAACCCCTTGTCGACCAGCGCTCGGGAGCCCTCCGTGGCGTAACCCCGGCCCCAGGCCGCCTTGTTGAGCCGATAGCCGAGTTCGACGACGGCCGGGCTGTCGTCGTCGAGGGGGCAGAACTCGAACCAGCCCAGGAAGGTCCCGCTGGAGCGCTCCTCCGCGGCCCAGTAACCGCGGTCCTCCCAGCAGGGACAGTCATGGCGGAGACGGGGGAGGGTCCGCGTCCGGATCGCCTCGCGCGTCGTGGGGCGCCCGCCGTTGATGAAGCGCATCACATCGGGGTCGTTGTCCAGGGCGAAGAGGCGGTCGACGTCGGCGTCGGTGCCGGTGAAGGGACGCAGCACCAGCCGCTCGGTCTTCAGGAAGATGGGCATGACGCGATCTTTACCGACGGTCGGCTCAAGCCTCCACTCGATTACGAGGAGACCACTGCGGGGGATCGGGTGCGCGGAAACCAGTCACGGTGCGTCGACCCCCGAGTGCGGGGTCAGGCCGCTTCACGGTGTTCGGCCAAGGCCTGGCTGCGGACGCGGGAACAGGTGCGGCTGATCAGGCGGGAGACATGCATCTGCGAGATGCCGAGTTCCGTGGCGATCTGATGCTGCGTCATGTCGTGGAAGAAGCGCATGTACAGGATCCGGGACTCGCGCTCCGGCAGCGCCCTCAGGGCGGGCCTGACCGCCTCGCGCTCCAGGACCGTGTCGAAGCCGGGTTCGGTCGAGCCGAGACTGTCGGCGAGGGACAGCCCGTCCCCGTCGCCGCCGTCGGGGCGGGACTCGGCGTCCAGCGAGAGGGTCCTGAACGAGTCGATGGCTTCCAGCCCGTCGCGGACTTCCTGCTCGTCGAGGCCACAGTGGGCGGCGAGTTCCGCGATGCTGGGCTCGCCGGGCTGTGCGTCCTTGAGGTCACGACGCGCGGTGCGCACCTTGTTGCGGAGTTCCTGCACCCGGCGCGGAACGTGGACCGCCCACAGGGAGTCGCGGAAGTGCCGCTTGAGTTCCCCGTTGATGGTGGGTATCGCGTACGCCTCGAACGCGCCCCGCGCGGCCTCGTACCGGTCCACGGCCTTGACCAGGCCCATCGCCGCGACCTGACACAGATCCTCGATCTCCGCACCGCGGTTGCGGTACTTGCCCGCAAGGCGCTGGGCCATCGGCATCCACCGGACCACGAGTTCATCGCGCAGGGCGTCGCGTTCGGGCCCCGCACCAAGGGTCTCCAGGCGTGCGAAGGCGGTCGCGGTGTCGGGAGCGTCGTGATGGTTCCGCTTGCGGCGCTGGGCGGTAGCGGGCATGGAGAGCTCCTTGGGCGTCGGGAACGGTCGTCATGACTGACCGCCGGGCCCTCCCCGAGCCGCGTCAGGACCTGACGCGCCGAGGGCGTGCGGGTCCCGCGGGCGTGCCTACGGTCCGAAGCACGAACCGCGCCTGCCCCCAACCCCGTCCCGTAAACGGCGTCCACGTCCGGGCCGCCGGTCTTTCGCCGTGGGGTCGCCCGCCGGACGCGGGCTTTCGCCACCGTCGTACGCGCAACAGGGGGCCCCCGACGGGGTGTTCGTGAAACGCCGAGCTCCTGGTGGCCCGGCGCACCGCGAGGGCACACCGTCCACCAGGAGCTCTGTGAAGCACCGGCCCCACGACGGGGGCCGCCAGGACCGTCTGGCTCAGACGCGGTCGGCCGCGATGAGGACGTACTGGAAGGACCCGTCCTTGTAGGAGTTGATGAACGCCTCCTCGATGCCCGTGACCAGGGACGAGGTGGCCCGGAGCTCCCAGTACGGCAGTGTCGCCGGGGTCAGGTCGATGATCGCCTGCGGGACAAGCCGGTTGTCGGCCATGGCCCGCAGGTATTCGCGACGCGAGTGGATGTTGCACTCGAAGTGCGCGTTGATCTGCGACACCCACTTGGAGGGCTGGCCGTAGGCCGGGTTCCAGCAACCGGTGATGGTCACGTACCGGCCGCCGGGGGTGAGGATGCGGGAGTGCTCGGCGAAGAGGTCGTGCAGGTCGACGTACATGCTCGACTCGTTGTTCCACGAGCCGGCCACCTGCCCCGTCGCGAACGGCATGTCGAGCATGTTGCGGACGCGGGCTCGGACGGAGCTGTCGATGCCGAGGTCGCGGGCCCGCTGGTTGGCGAAGTCGGCCTGCTTGGCGGAGAGCGTGACGCCCTCGACCTTGCACTGGAAGCGCTGGTGGGCCATGACCATGGAGCCGCCGCGGCCGCAGCCGGCGTCCACCAGGGTGGCGCCCTGCCCGATGGGGCCCAAGTGGTCAAGGAGCAGGTCCGACTGGGCGGACTCCAGACGGTGGAGCTCGGCGACGAGCTTCGACTCCCGGTCGGCGGCGCCTGGCCCCGCGAGCGCGGACTGGTCGACGTCCCCGATGCCGTAGTGGTGGTGGTAGAGGCCGTCGACGTCGCCGAGGCGCAGATTGACCGGCCGGGCCTCGTGGTCCCAGTAGCGGGCGATGTCGTCCTGGTAGGGCGTGGCCGGTGCGGGGATGGCCGCGGCGCTGGTGGTGGTTTCGACATTGGTGGACACGGTGGGTCCCCTTCGTTTACCAGAAGTCGGGCAGGGTGTAGCGGTAGGTGTTCGTCTGGTGCCAGTGGTGGTTGCCGTCGACCCAGGCCGCCACCCCGCGCAGGAACCGGATCACCTGTGGGGCGGGGCAGGACGCGGCGAGCGCCAGGGCCTCGGCCTCGAACTCGTGCATGAGCTCGTTGTGGACCTCGACCGCTTTGAGGTACGCCTCGCGGGCACCGCACTTGTCGTGTTCGGCGATCACCACGGGCAGGTTCAGATGCACACCGGGGGCGGTGAGTTCCTTGGTGTAGGAGTACAGGTCGTTGACGATGGTGGTGGCGTTGGAAGCGAGCGCGATGACCCTCTGCATGGCGGGCCGCGCATGGAGGTCCGCGGGCAGTTCGTAGCCTCCGACCGTGTCCGTGATGGTGGGGCACGGACGGAAGTTGTTGAACTGCCGCATCGCCAGGTACTCCCAGACCTCGGGCATGTACTCCGTCTGCGCCCAGGCCGCCTCGGCGAGGTAGCCCAGGTGCAGGCGGGCCATGTCGTGGCGGTAGCGGTCCGCCTGCGAGGCGCTGGCGGCCTGCACCAGGTAGTCCATGGCGGAGCGGTAGGCGCGCCGCGGGGCGTCGCTGAGCAGGGACTGCGCCCAGGGCGACTGGTGTTCCCGTGTGGTGTGGAGCGGGTCGAGGGCGGTGTGCGCCAGCAGAAGGCGTCCGCCGAGACCCACGGGCGAACCGCCATGGTCCTCGCAGTAGCAGTCGTCGACCGCGTTCTCCGCGGCCATGAGCCGCGTCGCGATCATCAGGTGATCAATGGTGGGTGCGTCGGGATGGCAGGCGACCATGTACCGGCCCAGCGCGAATCCGTCGAACTGGTCCTCCCACTCCGGCGGATACAGCTCGACCTCGTGGACCGCCCAGTCCTTGATCCTGCGGCTCACCTCCGCCACACGCACCGGGTCGGGCTCCGCCACCGCGTGGTGGTAGAGCCCAGGCACCGCGGTGGCGGACGCCGCAGGTTCGGCGCGCGGCGCCAGGCGCAGGCCGCTCGTGCCCAGGCCGTTCGGGCCGCGCAGGACACGTTCCAGCACCTCGGGGCCGATGACCGGGCCCGCGGGCGGCCGGCCCTCCTGCACCGGATCGACGCCTGTGCCCTCGGGCGCCGAGGAGGACGGGGTTTCACGACCCTGGGTGGAGTCCGCAGGCGCACCGGGAGGCGGGACCGGCGCCTCGACCGTGACCGGTGCTTCGACCGCGACCAGCGTTTCGACCGTGAGCGGCGCACACGCGACGTCGGCGACATCAGGCGTGACGGGTTCTGCCACCGAGCCGTGCGGGATCATGTGGGACGGCCCCGGACTGAGGTCGGGAACGGGCATCCTTGCTCCTTGAGTGAGGCGAAGTGTTCCGAGCGCGCGCCCTGGCACCCGGAAGGAGAGCCGGGCTTTCGCGTCGCCGTGCCCTGCGGCGTCTTGGGCCGGCGCCGGCCCGCCGGAGAGCGGGGCGACATGTCGGCCCTTCGCGGAGCCCGGCGGTCGCTCCAGTTCCGGGGCCCGGCTGCCCCAACTCACCCTGACCCAGCGTCACTTGACCATCATGGTGACCCTCATGCGCGGCGTGCCCGTGACGGGGGCGCGACAGCGTGAGGCCGGCTTCAGGAGCTGAGGCGCGTGGGCCCGTAACCGCGCACCCGGTATGTCGCCCGGCCCGCCGCAGGGCACGGGCAGCCCGA
Organism: Streptomyces sp. NPDC048416; assembly: GCF_043200435.1. Lineage (NCBI taxonomy): Bacteria > Bacillati > Actinomycetota > Actinomycetes > Kitasatosporales > Streptomycetaceae > Streptomyces > Streptomyces sp. NPDC048416. Next base: position 146,117 of record NZ_JBICXU010000012.1, on the reverse strand, counting down.
AGAGGTGCCCAGCAGGACTGAGCACACTCCAAAGCGTCCATGACGGCTTCGGCGGGGTGTGCCCGGCACGGGGGCCCGGCACGGCCGACATCGCCGGGCCCGGCATCCGCCGGACCCGGGAGCGGCGGCCCCTTCACATCCGGACCGGCGCAGGGCAACGAGGTGCGGCGCGTCTCGGTCGTACCGCGCTGCCGGCACGGTGAAGGGAAGGGGCCGAGGGGCGTTGCGGACGCGTCAGCGCCAGCGGCTGACTTCCACGTTCTCCAGGACGCCGAGCGCGTCCGGCACCAGGATCGCGGCGGAGTAGTACGCCGTGACCAGGTAGGAGATGATCGCCTGCTCGTCGATGCCCATGAACCGCACGGAAAGACCCGGCTCGATCTCGTCCGGGAGGCCCGTCTGCCGCAGGCCGATGACGCCCTGCTGGTCCTCGCCGGTACGCATGCAGATGATCGACGTCGTACGCGCCTCACTGAGGGGGATCTTCCCGCAGGGGTAGATCGGCACGCCGCGCCACGCCGGCAGCCGGTGTCCGTCGACGTCCACGGACTCGGGTACCAGGCCGCGCTTGTTGCACTCGCGTCCGAAGGCGGCGATGGCGCGGGGGTGGGCGAGGAAGAGCTTGGAGCCGCGCCGACGCGAGAGCAGTTCGTCCATGTCGTCGGGGCTCGGCACACCGTCGTGCGGCTGGATCCGCTGTCCGTAGTCGCAGTTGCTGAGCAGGCCGAACTCGCGATTGTTGACGAGCTCGTACTCCTGGCGCTCGCGCAGCGCCTCGACCGTCAGCCTGAGCTGGTGCTCGGTCTGGTTCATCGGCTGGTTGTACAGGTCGGCGACGCGGCTGTGGACCTTCAGGACGGTCTGTGCCACGGAGAGTTCGTACTGGCGGGGTGCGCTCTCGTAGTCGACGTACGTGTGCGGGATGACGGCTTCACCGACGTGGCCGGCCGACAGGTCGATCGCCGCTTCGCCGTACTTGTTGGTCGCTCGCTCCGGCTGCTCGGACCACGCGGCGAGTTGGCGGTTCAGGCTCTCGGTGCGTTCGGCGAGGTTGAGGACGTCGGCCCGGGTGAGCTCAAGCACCGTGCAGGCCGTCGTGGCGCGGACGGTGTACTCCCACTCGGCCTCGGCGTCCACCAGGGCCCGGTCGCCGAAGTAGGCGCCGTCCGCGAGGAATCCCAGCTCCGTCTCGTCACCGTAGGGGCCGGCACCCACCTTTCCCACCCGGCCGTGGGCCAGCAGATACACCCGGTCCGTCGCGGCGCCGGCACTGGCGATGACCGCCCCTGCGGCGAACTCCCGCTGCGTGCAACGATTCGCCAGCTCGGTCAGGGCCTCGACGTCGTCGTAGTCGCGCAGTGCGGGGAGCTCGCCGAGCTCGGCGGGGATGACCTGCACGTGGCCGCCGGTCTGGATGAACTCGACCCGTCCGTCCCCGACGGTGTAGGTCAACCGCCTGTTGACCCGGTACGTGCCACCCTGCACGGGAACCCACGGCAGCGTCCGCAGCAGCCAGCGTGAGCTGATCTCCTGCATCTGCGGAGCGGACTTGGTGGTGGTCGCCAAGTTCCGCGCGGCGGCCGTTCCGAGACTCTGCTGCCCACTTGGGGCGGTCTCGGCCGTCTCCGCACCCGTATCGACCGACATAGCTCCCCTATCGCGTATTCATCCTGGCATTTCGCCTTGGCATGCTGCGGCTTCAGCGTGACAGAGGAAAGGGGAACCGCCCATTCCCCGGACGGTGCATAGCGGAACGCTCTGTTCGAAAAACCTGGAAAGCGGCTTCAGTCGCTCCAAACATGCGGCGGGTCTTTTTTTTGCGCGCAGACGGAGTAGACATGAACGAAGCGAGCAGCGGGCGCGCTTGAGGGCGCTCCGGCGCGGGAACGCACGCCGCCCCCTTCGCGATCACGCCCCTGCTGCCCGGACATCGTGAGTTGCGACTGCGCTCCGGGCTCAGCTCACGCCGACGGCGCGGGCCCGCTCACGACGCGATTGCCCGATGCGGGAAGCAGCCCGCGTATCCAACTCCCCACGTAGGTCGCGCTGTTGACGCCGTGCACCCTCAGCGTGGCTTGCGGGTCCCCCTCTGCCCGCACGGGTTCCCGACTATTCCCGCACGGGTTCCCGACGCGAGAACTGATGGCCCGTCACCACGTGAACCAGCCCGGAGTGGCCGAGTAGTCCTGCGGGGCGTAGTCGCAGGTGCTGGGCTCGAACGGCTCCGCCGTCGTGAGCCGCCCCGCCAGCCGTTCACCGGCCGTATCCACCGTGTCGGCGGCCACCACGAGAGCGAGCACGGCCACCAGGCAGCCGGCGACGAGCTTGCCGGAGGCCCCGGCGCGACGGGAGTCGGCCGCGATCGCACCCGCCAGGGACACCACGAGGGCGACCGCGATCAGCACCAGAGCGATCAGGGTGAGATGGTCCAAGCGCGCCGAGTGATGACACAACACGTACCGGCGGCCTCCCTGGGACGCCTGCCAGCGCTCCCAGAGCGCGAGCGCGCCGAGCACACACCCCGCCGCGACCGGATGCCAGGAGTGGAAGGTGAAGCGGGTGTCGTCGGATGTGCCGGTGGCTTGCGTGCCCATGAGTCCCCCTGTCCGATGCGGCACCCCCATGCTCGCACGCGCCGTACGACGACCCCTCGGGCCCCCGCGGCCGGGCCGGGCTCGGCGACTGTGGGCGGGGGCCGCGTCGTTGCATGACGGAGGTCCGGCGTACGCACCCCGAGTCACCGCGGGCGAACCGGCGGACCTCCATCCGGCGAGCAACCCTTCGTGCGGCGCTCGGCACGCCAGTGGGCAGCCACAGGTTGGACCCACGCAGCCGATGCGACCGGGCCACCCGGAGAAGCTGCGGCGCCACTCGGCGTGGCCGGGTCACAGGAGTCGAGCCAGAACGCGCGACAGCGACATCAGAGGGAGACCGCAGTGTTTGAATGGCCCGCATGTCATCGACTCTTGGAGCACCCCGTCCCGACCAGGCTTCGTACATGTTGCGGGCCGCTGCCGGTGACGCGGGCCGTGCGTACAAACAGCAGATGCTGGACCTGTTGGACGTCCGGGCGGGCCAGACCGTCCTGGACGCGGGGTGTGGCCCTGGCACCGATCTGCCGGCGCTGGCAGAACGTGTCGGTGGCAGTGGCACCGTAATCGGCGTGGACCGCGACCCGGCCATGCTCAGGCAGGCTCGCGAACGCACGCACGGGCTGCAACGGGTGCAGATTCGGGAAGGAGACGTGCATGACCTGCCCGTCGAGCCGGGCACGGTGGACCGGGCCAAGATCGACCGAGTGCTCATGCATGTCGCCGACCCCGCAGACGCACTTGCGCAACTTCATCGCGCAACCCGGCCAGGCGCCCGGATCGGGCTTGCTGAACCTGACTGGGACACCTTGATCGTCGACGCTGAGGATCTGGAGACGAGCCGCGCCTTCACCCGCTACACCACCGCAGAAGTGGTCCGCAATGCGACCGTCGGGCGCAGCCTCGCACGCCTCGCCGTGCAGGCAGGCTTCCATGTCGAGACTGTGCTCGCCACGACGCCGGTGTTCCGTGACTTCCATGAGGCGGACCACATGCTGGGCCTCGGCCGCAATATGGGAAAAGCCATCGCCGAGGACCACATTGACCGAAGCCGAGGCGATCGCTGGTTTGCCGGCCTTTCCCAGGGGCCGTTCTACGCATCGTTCACTCTCGTCAGCGTGATCTGTTCCCGTTGACTCGACCGCCCCTGGCGGGTGCTTCCCCAGTTCGATGCGACTGGAGCACGAAGCCGGTGGCGCACCATAACCGCTGCATGTCGCTGGGTGGAACCGATGCCTACCAGGACGACAGTGCCGTCCCCGCTCTGGTCCGGCGGGCCAGTGGGGGCAGTGCGCGGTCACGGATTCGCGTTCTCGGTCAGGCATGAACGCCATCACGCCTGTGTGTGACTGTCGCGATGGCCCGGGGATCGGTCCGACGGCCGTTGAGCGGGTCTCAACGGCCGTCGCGCTGAAGGGGGTTGAGGCGTCGACTACCGCAGGACGCCGTGGACGGCTTCCGGGTCGGTGGCCGGCAGGGCAGTGGTGGGAGTGGCGCCCTTCGCCTTGAGGGAGGGCTGCGAGGCCACATAGCTGGGGGCGGGCTCGGGCTCGGGGGCGCACGTCTTGGCGATGCGACCGTGACCCTTGGGCAGGGTGCCGTCGCGAAGGTAGTCGGTGAAGGTGTCGTCCAGGCAGGCGTCGCCGTGGAACAGGATCTCGTGGAAGCTGCCGCCGTTCTGGACGACCAGCTTCGAACCGGGCAGCGCGTCATGCATGGCGAGCCCGCCCTCGTACGGGGTGGCCGCGTCCTCGGTGGCCTGGAAGAGCAGCACGGGCGGAAGGCCCTTACCGGTGATCTTCATGCGGCCCGCCGTGTCGCCCTGGTGGGGCCAGAACATGCAGGCGGCGTTGAACCACATGTTGTTGTAGGTGTAGAAGGGCGCCGATGCGTTGACCTTGGCCTGGTCCTTCTGCCAGAAGTCCCAGTCACGCGGCCAGGCGTTCTCGGTGCACTGCGCCGCGTTGTACGCCGGGAACGTACCGTCGTCGCCGCCCGGAGCCGCGTAGCGGTTGTACGCCTCGTTCAGGGGCTGGGTGTCGTGATGGGTGAGGTACGCCGAGAGCACGGTGGCCATCCGGGGCCAGCGCAGGAAGTTGTAGCCACCGCCGTAGAAGGTGTCCTCGAACTCGGCGGGGCCGATCTTGCCCGGCGCCGGCGCGGCGTCGACAGGGGTGCTCCGCAGGCCCGCCTCGACCTGCTGGTACGCCTTCTCGACGGCGGCGGCGTCCGTACCCAGGTGGTAGACGGAGTCGGCCTTGGCCGTCCAGGCCGCGAAGGCGTCGAAGCGGCGCTGGTGCTCCTTGTCCTGGAGGATGTTGTGGTCGTACCAGCTGATGGTGGGGCCGACGATGCTGTCCAGGACCATGCGCCGGACGTGGGACGGGAAGAGCTGGCCGTACGTCGAGCCCAGCGAGGTGCCCCAGGAGCCGCCGTAGAAATTGATCTTGGGAGCTCCCAGTGCCCGCCTGATGCTGTCCATGTCCCGTGCGCTGTCGACCGTGGTCATGTGCGGCATGAGCCAGGACCAGTCGGCCGCGCAGTCGGCGGCGTAGCCCGCCGCTTTCGCCAGCCATGCCTTCGAAGTGCCCTGGCTCACCTGGTAGTCGGGCCGCTCGCCGTCGAAGTAGTGGGCGTCGCAGACGACATGGGGCTCGCTGCCGTTGGTCCCGCGCGGGTCGAAGCCGATCCAGTCGTAGGTCGAGGCGACGTCCTTGGGGATCTGACCGGCGATGTACGCCGGCATCCAGAGCCCGGAATCCCCCGGGCCGCCGGGGTTGAGCAGGATCGGCCCCTGCTGCTTGCTCTTGGGCGCGGTGGCGGGGAGCCGGTTCACCTTGATCTTGATCTTGCGGCCGTTCGGATGGGCGTAGTCCACCGGCACGTCGAGCATCGCGCATTGGAGCGCAGGCGTGGTCGCGTCGTCGCAGGAGCTCCATACGAGCTTTCCCTGCCCGGTGTCCTCCTGGGCGGCGGCGCCGGGCGTGGCGCCTGCGGACGTACTGGTGAGGGCTATGACGGCTGCGGCTGCCGAGAGCAGAGCCAGGACTTTTCTCATGGAAGGCATCATGTGATATGTGAAATGTTACAGCTAGAGGAGTGACGGGACGTTACCAAGCTGTGATCGAGGGCGGTGTGAGGGCGGGTCACCTCGGATCGGCTACCGGGGTGTGGCGGGGGTGGGTGTGGGTCTGGTGTGGTGTGGGGGTCTCGGCGCGGGGTGTGGTGCGGGGTGCGTGTCCGGGGCGCGGGTCAGGGTTTCGGTACGCGTACGAGTGCGGTCGGCATCTGCGAGGGCCGCCCTCGGCCGGCCCTCCCTGCCGTGCCCCTAAGGTGGACGTTCCCGCGCGGTGGGCGATCATCGGCAGGCGCTACAGCTCGGGCACCGTGCATCACGATGGGGGAGTGGACACATGCAGGGATCGAACGGTGAGGCCACACTTGTCATGGCCGGGGTGGTCGTCGCACTGGTCGTGAGGCGGCAGTTACGCACCCGGCCGGTGCGGCGCAACGGCTCGCTGGTCGCGCCGGTGGTCCTGGCGGTCCTGGGGGTCGTGGCCATCGGATTCGGTGTCGCATCGGTCGTCAGGGATCGGTCCCTGACCGTGTTGCCCCTCCTCCTCCTGTTGGCAAGTCTCGCTGTAGCGGCGGGATTCGGGGTGGCCCGGGCGCGGACCGTACGGGTCTGGCGTGATCCGCAGGACGGGGTGATGCGCAAGGGAACGCCGGTCACGAGCGCCCTCTGGGTGGCCTCCGCGGCCACCCACCTCGGCCTGGGGCTGTGGATCGACCACGCGGAAGGCGTGGGACTGCTGGGCGCCGTCTCCTTGTACGCGTACCTGGCCATCGGCCTCGGGACGCAGAACCTCTTGGTGCGCGGTCGGGCTGCGGAGCTGTGAACAGCACACATGCCTCCTTCGGTCGGCTGGCCGGCCAGTCGATCGCCTGGCCGGCGACGAAGACGGTGACAGCGGTGACGGCGATGGTGACGGCGCACGCTGTGCGGGCTCGGGCGGCCGATGGGCCGATGCGGCCGATGCGGCCGGCGAGGTCGCGGGTAGTCTGCGTGACGTGATCGCCTCACTCGCGGACCTTGATGACACCGAAGTAGCGATAGCCGCGGCACGTGCCGGCGCGGACGTGGTGCGCAGCCTCTACGGCAGGCAACTCACGCGTATCGACAAGGGCGCAGGGGACTTCGCCACCGCCGCCGACGTGGAAGCGGAGCGGGCGATCCTCGGCGTCATCCGCGGCGCCCGGCCAGGCGACGCCGTGCTCGGCGAAGAGGGCGGGCGGCAGGGCGTCGCGGGCGCGGCGCGCGAATGGCTGGTGGACCCCCTGTGCGGCACGTTGAACTACGCCGTCGGCAACATGCTGGTGGCTGTCAATGTGGCGCTGCGCGAGGGGCCGGCGGCCGTGGCCGACCCGTTCAGTGGCGAGGTCTTCTTCACCGATGGTGAGAGCGCCTGGGTCCGGCACGACGGCTCCGACACGCGGCTGTCCCCCACGCGGGCCACTCAGTTGGTGGACGTCAACCTGGATCCCCCCTTCCCGGGCGCCCCCGGGTTCCGTGCCGTGGATGTGCTGTCCGATGCCGCGTTCGTCGAACGGTTCCGGCCGCGCGTGGTGTCCACGACGCTGGCCCTGGCCTGGGTCGCGGCGGGCAAGCGGGCGGCGTACATCACTGATGGCGGCGACCTGTCCGGGAGCGTGCACTTCGCAGCCGGAATCGCCCTGTGCCGAGCCGCGGGTTGCGTGGTCACCGGGATCGACGGGGCCCCAACCGGCCCCGAGGGCCGCGGACTTGTGGTGGCCGCCGATGCCGACACCCATGGACTGCTGATGTCGATCGTCGGGCGACGGAGCGACTGAGTCCGGTTCGACGTCCTGTCCGGAGCCGGAGGATGACGACGATCCGGAGCGTGGTGCGGTACGCGACTCCATGGTCCGGGGGTGTCGTCCCCGGGCGGGGGGCTGCTGCGGGCTCGCTGCCGGTCGGATGATGCGTGGGGCAGGGCCCGCCATCATGCGGGGGCGGGCCGCCTCGTGCGACGCCCCCGCCGGAAGCGACGTTCGGAAGGCCGAGGACGGGCATCCGGAAGGCCGAGGACGGGCATCGCGCAACGGGCGCAGTACCGCGCGGTCGTGGGCAGCGGTCGCGCCGGCTGCCCACGGCCGCGCCCGCGCTCAGCGGACGTGCACCGTCACCACATCGGAGGTGTGCAAGCGCACCGGCTTCTGGTCGTGCTTGCTGGTCAAGCCGTACAGGACCGCACGGAACCGCAGGTCGCCGCGGCGCGCGGAGGTGCCCTGTGCCGTGACTTTCGCGTCACCCTTGACGGCGGCGCTGCATGTCTCCTGGTGCCATCCCTCGCCGAAGCCGTTCTCCTCCAGGCACAGCTGGTGCAGATAACCGGCGCTGTCGTCACCGCCGTGCGCCTTGACGTCGATGGTTTTGCCGACTTGGGCAGTGCGCGGTGCCGTGATCTCCACAGCCCCCTTGGCCAAGGTCGGCGCGGCGGCCAGAGTCACTGAGGACAGCCCCAGCGCGCCGGTGGCCAGACCCATCGCACCGACCACCGCCATCCGGCGGCCCCGCGCCTTCATCCCGGTCTTCTTCGTCCTGGTCATGGACTTCCCCTTCCATGGGTCTCCCCGCGCAAGGGGAGACCGGCCCCTTCGCAACGACGCCCGGTGCACCGTGCTGACTAGCCAGATGAGGTGGCGGAGCCGTCCGTTGCGTCCCGATCGCCCCGTTACAGACCTACGACAAAACCCACCGATTCCACACGGGCTGCGACGCATCCCCCGGGCCCGGGGGATGCGCCTCCACCGCAGCAGCTGCGGTTGCCGCAACCGCACCGGCAGCCGCAGCCCTTGCCACACCTGCAAACCGAGCTAGATCCCCACACCGAGGCCGCCCCACGGGCGGGAACCACGCCGCAGGGCGATTACAACGCGCCGGCCCCTTCCCTCGAAGACGCACTGGCGGCGGCGGTCAGCCGCGCGTGTGCAGCCCGAAACCCGTCCGGCCCGCGGGCTCAAGGCCCTCCTTCAGGTGCAGCGACGGGATCGCGTAATCACCGAAGTTCTGCCGCCGGAACGGGATCGGGTCGGTCGACTCCAGGGTGTGCAGGCGCTGTTGCCACGCCTTGGCGACGCCCGGGTAGTCCTCGGCGGTCATCCGGTCGGCGCCGTGCAGCACGAACGGCGGCAGCACCTCAAGGCCCGGGTAGTAAAGGATGCCGTGGTGGATCGGGAACAGCAGATCGTCGATGGGCCCGTTGATTCCGCGGGCGCCGTAGTGCGACTCGGGGCCGCCGACCGTCACCGACAGCAGGGCTCGCCTGCCCGCGAGAGTTCCCTCGCCGAAGCGCTCTCCGTACTTGGTGTCGCTGTGTTCGCCGACGCCGTACGCGAAGTGGAAGGTGAACACCCGGTCCACCCAGCCCTTGAGGATGGCCGGCATCGTGTACCACCACAGCGGGAACTGGAAGATGATCGTGTCGGCCCACAGCAGCTTCTCCTGCTCGGCGCGGACGTCCGGGCTGAGTGTCCCGGTGTCGAAGGCCCGGCCCGAGTCCCGGGCGACCTGGAGCGGGCTCGATGCGGCGGGGCCGTAATCGGTCGCGTCCACGACCGCCTTCCAGTTCATCGCGTACAGGTCACTCACCCGTACCTCGTGCCCGGCGTTCTCCAGCGTGGACACCGCGAGGTCCTTCAGCGAGCTGTTGAGCGACTTGGGCTCCGGGTGGGCGTGGACGATCAGCGTCTTCATGAGAACTCCTCGGGGTCGGATGCCTTCGATCCTGGACGCCGAAGCGTCCGGCGTGCAGGGGCGGTTCAACCACCGGACCGGACTTCCTGGGAATGGCAGTACCACCTTCACGGCCACTGCCCCGGCCATAATGGGAGGCATGGACGACCTTGCGAGCTTCCTGCGGACCCGGCGTGCCCGGGTCGACCCGGCGTCCGTCGATATCCCCACCGACAGTCGCCGCCGGGTCGAAGGGCTGCGTCGCGAGGAGGTGGCGCACCTTTCCGGGGTCAGCGTCGACTACTACGTACGTCTGGAGCAGGGGCGCGCGACTCAGCCCTCCGAACAGGTCCTTGACGCGCTCGCCCGTGTCCTCGGCCTCGACGAGACCGAACGTGGGCATCTCGACCGGCTCGCGCGGCAGCGAAGGCGCCGCGCGAAGGCGCCGGGCGGCCGAGTCCGTCCGGAACTGCTGCGCGTCCTCGACCTGGTCACCGACGCACCCGCGCTGATCATGGACCACCGGCTGGACGTGCTCGCCGGGAACCGCCTCGCGCAGCTGCTCTTCGGCCGGGCGCTGCCGGGCCTGAACACCGCCCGGCACATCTTCCTCGAAGAGGCCGAGCGCCGCCTGTACGCGGACTGGGAGACATGCACGCGCGATGTGGTCGGGCACCTGCGCCTGGCGGCGGGCCAATACCCCGACGACCCCCGACTGGCGTCCCTCATCGGTGAGTTGGCGATGGGCAGCGAGCGGTTCCGCCGCCTCTGGGCCCGCGCGGACGTACGTGCCCGCACCCATGGACGCAGGGCGTACCGCCATCCGCTGGTCGGACTCCTCGAACTGCACCAGGAGAACTTCGCCCTGCCCGACGCGCCGGGCAGGGAGCTGCTGGTCCTGTCCGCGGCCCCAGGCGGCCCCGCCGAGGACGGGTTGCGCCTGCTGGCAGCCCTCGGCGCCGACAGCGCCGACGCACGTCCCGCCGTGAACGCTCAGGTCCGCGGGAGTTCCCCACGGGTAATCCCCGCGAGGAACTCCCGCGAGTAACGCCAACGCCCAGCCCGCCCAACGCCGGAATTACCTCAGCACTACGGCTTTCCGGACCTCGGCCCACTCTGGGCCGCCCCTGGGTTCACTTGGACCGTTGCCCGACCCGCAGGACGCTCAGGTAACGACGCGAGACCCGGTCGCCCATGTGCGTGCGAATGCGCTCGGCGATGGCGTCTAGCAGGGGTTCACGGACGTCGTGACCGAGCCTCCGGTACAGCGACGTCGAACGAAGCAGGTCGGCAAAGCCCTCCCCGTTGAACCATTGCACGGTCGGATACCAGCGCACTGTCGCGGGGCCGAACAGTCCGCCGGGGCCGTCGACCCGTGCCCACCCCTGGTCGGTGGTGCGTACGTCGTCCTCAAGCGGCGGATGACGTACGAGGCCACCTTGATGCGGACTTGTCATCACGCCCTCCCACCGGGCTTGTCAACTGCATGCCGATCCCGCGGAATCCGAGGAAGGTTACTCGTGCGGCATGGGCGAACAGCGGAGGTTGAACTCGCCTTCGCCGAGGCCGGCTTGACGTATGAACGGGGCCGGTCGCCTCGTCGGACAACGTGGTCGGCCATGGGGGAACTGATCTTGATCAGGCATGGGCAGACCGAGTGGAGTCTGTCGGGTCGGCATGCCGGCCGTACCGACGTTCCGTTGACCGAGGCCGGTGAGGTGGCGGCTCGGGCGCTCGCGCCGAGGTTGGCCCGGTGCCGGCTGGTCGGCGTGTTCAGCAGCCCGTTGAGCCGTGCCATACGGACCGCCGAGCCGGCAGGGCTGACTGGCGTCAGGCCCGACCCTGATCTGCTGGAGTGGGACTACGGCGAATATGAGGGCCTGACCGCGACGCAGATCCGGGAGCGGAGCGCGGGCTGGGACCTGTGGCTGCACGGTGTGGTTCCGGGCGACGCCGCTCACCCCGGTGAGGAGCTTCGGCAGGTGGCCGCGCGTACGGACGCGGTGCTCGACCGGATCCGGCCGATGGTGGACGAGGGGGACGTCGCTGTCGTCGCCCATGGTCATCCGGCACGCGTCCTCGCCGTTCGTTGGCTTGGTCTCGACGCGTAGGCCGCACGGTTGCTCGGCCACCCGCATCCAGGCACCCTCAGCTTCCTGGCCATCGAGGACGGGCAGCCGTGCATCTCCGCCTGGAATGTCCCGTAGCCGAAGTCACGCGGCGGGGGGTGTGCGCCATGGCAGTCGGCCGCTCCGCCCCCGGACGTCTCGCACCCTGATTGCCCAACTCCCCAACGCGCCGCGGGGACGCGTCAGCCGACCGTTGCCGCAGGCGGGGTCCAGCGGTGTGTGCGGGGGACCGTGTTGGAGATGCCGTAGTCCTTCTTCAGCTGTTCCGGGATGGCGTAGTGCATGACGCGTCCGCGGGTGAGGGAGGACAGCTCGAACACGGCGGTGAGGTGGCCGAGGCGGTCCAGTGCCCAGGCGCCGAGCGGGGAACGGTCCTCGATGGTTTCCAGGACGCCCAGGAGGTGGGGGACCGCCTTGACGACGGTGTCCCAGGGGGTACGGGGGACCTGGAGCCAATCCGCGCAGGTGTCGCCGACGAGATGGCGGATGAGGGCGGAGACGATCGGGTCGAAGAAGGTGCCGGGGACGATCTCCTCGTAGAGGTCGATGAGTTGGCGGGTCAGCTCCGCGCCCTCATCGGACGGGCCCATGTGCCGGATCATGTACAGGTCGAGGAAACGACGCGCCTCCTCCAGGGTCGCCGGTACGGCGTCCTGGTCGATGCCGAGCATGGCGCCCACCACACGCCACGCGTAGTAATAGGCCTCCGCGCCCTCCGTCGACATGTGGATGCCGAGGCGGTGCAGGCTGTCCAGGACGACCAGCGAGAAGAACATCTGCCCGCCGATCATGTCCTCCTGGCAGATCGGCGTGCCGAACGCGGCGGTGTCCCACTGGTTCTCGCGCTTGAGGTGGTGGCGGATGGAGGCGTGCAGGAGGCGCACCTTCTGCGCCGCGGGGATGAAACGGCTGCCGGCCTCGAAGGCATCCGGCTGCATCAGGTAGACGGTGAACTGGCCGGTCTCCGCCATTCTCTTGGACGGGTACTTCAGCCCATGCGTGGCCGACAACAACTTCGCCACATGCGGAACGACGTAGCAGGCGGGCATGGAGGCGAAGGACAGTGCGGTGGAGATGTGCACATTGTTGTCGATGAAGAACAGCCGGGCCTTCTCCATCTCGCCCCAGTCCACCCAGGCGGGTGGGACGCTCGTGGCCGCAAGGTACTCCCGCGCCACGGCGGGCAGGCCGTCCGGCAGCGGAGCGCCGGCGGTGGAGACGTAGCGCATCAGGGTGTTGAACGTGCCCACCTCCCCGCGCTCGAACAGCTCGGCGACGGTGGCGTCGGCGAGTTCGTCACCGGCCTGCCTCAGGGCGTCCATGGATGCCTGGGTGTCTTTCATGGCGGGGCTCCTTTTGTCTGCACGTCGACTTCCGCGCGGTCCGCCCGGGCTGGCGGGAAGGAACGCGGCGGCGGGGAAGGGAACGGATGGGGCGGGCGGGCCCGCTGTGACGGGTGGTCAGGACACGCGGATCGCCGCCGAGTGCGCGAGTGCCGTCAGGGCGCCCGCGGCGCGGGGCGGAACGTCCAGGCCGTGCAGGACGTCCAGGGCTTCTTCGACGCGTGCGGTGATCATGTTCTCGACGCGGTCGGGGGCCCCGATGCGGCGCATCGTCGCGCGGACCGTGTCCAGGCCCTCCCCGTCGAGGTCGGATCTGCCCAGAAGGGCGCGCAGCAGCTCCCGCTGCTCACCGTCGGCGAGCCGCCAGGTCTCCGCCAGGAGAGCCGTGGGCCGCTGGCCCCGCACATCGTCGGCGTTGGCCTTGCCGGTGTGTTCCGGGTCGCCGAAGAGGCCGAGCAGATCGTCCCGCAGCTGGAAGGCCTCGCCGAGCGGCAGTCCGTACGCGCAGTAGCCCTCGCGCAACCGCGTACCGGCCCCGGCGAGGGCGCCCCCGATCAACAGGGGCTGCTCGACGGTGTACTTGGCGGTCTTGTAGCGGATCACCTTCAGCGACGCCGTGGTGTCCGGGTCGGCTCCGGTGCGCAGGATCTCCAGGCACTCGCCCGCGATCAGTTCGCGCGCCATCACCCACCACAGGGGGCGGGCCCTCGCCAGATATGCGGCCGGCAGCCCGCTGGTGGCGAACAACTGCCCGGCAAGCGCCATCAACAGGTCTCCGACCAGCATCGCCAGCGACCTCGCCGCCGCGTTCGCACGCGGGGCTCGCTCGACGGCGGCGCGCAGGGCGATGTGTGCGCTGGGGCGTCCATGGCGCAGCGGACTGTCGTCGATGAGGTCGTCGTGGACGACCGCTGCGGCGTGCACCAGTTCCATGGAGGCCGCGGCCCGCACCAGCGCGTCGCTGTCGGGCTGACCCGCCGCGCGCCAACCCCAGTAACAGAACGCCGCTCGCAGGCGTTTGCCCTCCGCGAGCGTCGTCTCCAGCTGCTCCGCCACGGGGTCCAGAAGCGGATCGATCGCCGCGAACCGGTCTGCTTCGTGGGCGACGAACCCGTGCAGCACCTCGTCCACACGGGACTTGAACGCGGCGGGCTCCCACCGGTCAGACACCGTCCCCGGCCCTTCGGGCCAGGACGTGCTGGGCCAGGACTTCCAGGTGCGGCGGGGGTACGTCGGTGTACCGGTCGAGGAACAGGCGGCCACGCGCCATGAGGTCGTGCTCGGCCTCCGTCGCCAGATCCGCGGCGTCCGAGCGGCGCAGCAGTCCGCGTACCGTGCCGAGGGCCGTGATCGCCGTACTCACCGCCAGGTCGGCCAGTCCGGCGGCCAGCAGCACCGCCTGCTGGTCCAGGCCTCCGCGCCGTCCAGGTTGCTGCGTCATGCCAACGTCCTCCACTCATCGCCCGCCCGTCCGGCGCCCGTCCCATCGCCACACCGTGCCGCCGAGCATGGCGTCACGGCGGACGCGAGGACGCGGGAACTCACGATTGAGTGATCACATCGTTCTTCCGTGCGGATCACGGGGGGCGTTCGCCCGGCGGGCTGGACGCCGGGCGTGGACCGGCGCGGACGGCGGCTCACTTCGCCGACGAGGTGCTTGCGGACGACCCGCTCCCGAAATGCCGTGGTTGGCAGGGGAGTTGGAGACGACCGCGGTACCGGCCCGCGGTGATCGGATGGAGGGCAGGTCGGGCAGCGCCTGGATCACCGACACCTACGAGGGGAAGTGAGGGCGGACGTTCCCTGGGCGTGCCCGTCGGCGCACTTATAAGATCACGCACGGGTTGCGCGGTGAACGCGAGCGGGGTCGCACGGGCGGTCCGCATCCCACCCCCGTCGCACGCTGCCCGGGCCCAGATCGGAGCGCATCATGAAGGCCGTCCGTTTCAGCGAGTTCGGAGGTCCACAGGTCCTTGAGATCGTGGATCTGCCCGATCCGCGTCCGGGTCCGGGGCAGGTCCGCATCGCGGTGCGCGCGGCGGGCGTCAACGCGAGCGACTGGAAGAAACGCCAGGGCCTGATGGACGAAGCGCTGCCGCAGACCATGGGGTACGAGGCGGCGGGCCTGGTCGACGAACTCGGCGACGGCGTCACGGACGTGGCCGTCGGTGACCCCGTCTTCGGCTTCTCCATGGAGGGGGCGGCCCAGGCGGAGCTGGCGGTCCTGTCCCACTACGCACCCATCCCGCCGTCGCTCGGCTTCCCGGTCGCCGCCGCGCTGCCGGCCGCCATCGAGACGGCCACCCGCGCACTCGACCGGCTCGGTGTCGTGCGTGACTGCACCCTGCTCATCAATGGCGCCTCAGGAAGCGTCGGCAGCGCCGCCGTTCAGTTCGCCGTGGCGCGCGGCGCCCGCGTGATCGGCAGTGCGGGCCGGGCGAACCACGACTATCTACGGTCGCTGGGGGCAGAGCCGGTCGCCTACGGCGAGGGCTTCGTCGAGCGGGTCCGGGCTCTCGCGCCCGCCGGTGTCGACCGAGCCCTCGATGTCGCAGGGAGCGGCATCCTGCCCGAACTCATCGGACTCGCGAACGGCGCCGCGCACGTCGTGACCGTCGCCGACTTCGCCGGGGCCCAGCGGCACGGAGTGGCTTTCAGCCGCGGGGAAGACGGCCGAGCGGTCCACGCGCTCGCCGAGATGGGCGACCTGATCGACGCCGGACTCTTCTCGCCGCCGCCGATCCGGACCTTCCCTCTCGCGGAGGTCGCTGACGCCCACCGCGCGGGAGAGGACGGGCACGTACGCGGGAAGATCGTGCTGCTGATCGGCTGACGAGCGGGCGAGTTGATGGGCCCACCCGGCCGTCCGCCGACGGTATTGACCGGCTACTCCTCGGGCTCCCAGGCGATCAGATGCTCGAAGACCTGCTGGTCGCCCTCGATCTTCAGGTCGCTCAGTGTGAGGCGGCCCCAGACGAAGAGGAGCAGCTGCTCGGCCGTGCCCGTGGCCGAAGCGGAGGGCGGCGCGGCGTTGTCCGTGAGGGGCGCGGGCCAGGCGCCGGTGCCGTCCAGCGTGAGGAGCCAGGAGCGGCCCTCGGTGGCGTGGTAGTGGATGGTGGCGGCTTTGTGCGGCCAGGCCGCCGGGGTGGAGTTGCAGGTGTCGAGAAACTCGGCCACGCCGTCGATCGCGACGTCCACCGGCATCGGCTGCACGGCGCCCGCGGCGAGCTGGGCGTCGTAGGTGTGCACCAGCACCTCGTGCACCCGGCGCCGGGCGACGCCCCAGGCGTTCGCCGGCGACACGCCCGCGCTCCACCATGTCCAGCATTCGCGCTCCGGGCCGGCCTCGCGCAGCGCACGCAGCAGCAGCTCGTGCGACTCGGCGTACCAGGCCAGCAGCGCCGTGAGCTCGCGCGGCGCCTCCGCGGCATCCTTGGCCGGCGGGCCCTCGGCCGGTCCGGCGGCGACGATCGCGGCCCACCAGCGCTGACCCGTACCCAGGTGCTGCACCAGATCGAACAACGTCCACTCGGGGCAGGACGGCACCGGCGCGTCAAGGCTGGGTGCGGCGGCAACCGCGCTGCGGAACGCGGCCGACCGCTCGTCGAGCAGGTGCAGCAGAGCGGAAAACTCAAGACTCTCTCTCATATGACTTCCCTACCACCCCAACTCGGCCGACCGCACCCCAATTTGGGTGGTGTCCCGACAGGGTGGCGGGGCCGAGGTGTGCGTGTGCCTGGCTTCCTTCACCAGCGAATCGCCGTGAAGTCGATCGGCCGGGGGCGCAGCAGTTGGGTGCGTTGCGTCAACGCCCGCAGCCGCTGGGCCATTTCGTCGGCGTGCAGGCGGTGGCGGTCGCCGTGACCGGGCAGGACCCACTCGAAGCGCACGAGGTCGGCGGTCCTCGTCAGTGAGGCGGCCAACTCCTCGATGGAATACCAGGTCACGCTGTCCGCGACCTCCAGATCGTTGGCGGCTCGTGACCAGTAGAAGCTGTCACCGCTGAAGCAGTACCGGTCGTCGGCGAGGTAGAGCACGCTCCCTCGGGTGTGGCCGGGCAGGGGATGGGCGGTGACGCCGTCGGCGATCCGTACCGGATCGAGCCCCCGGATCACCTGGTCGGCGTCCGGCGCCGCGTCGAGGTCTCCCTCGTGGATCCACAGGGACGCACCGAAGTGGTCCGCGTACTGGCGTCCGTGCGCGGCGTGGTCGCGGTGGGTGAGCAGCACATCGGTGATCCGGCCCGACGCCGAGTACCGCTCGGCGAGTTCACGGCTCCAGCGGGGCGTGTCGATCATCATGGCCGTGCCGGAGGGCCGCAGCAGCAGATAGGAGTTCGCCCCGGCCGTGCGCCTGGAGTTGTGCCCGCAGATCAGGACGCCGTCGTCCAGCGCCATCGGGAAGGGATCGAGCGCGCTGTCCGGCCGCCCGGACGCCGGGCGTATCGAGCGTGTCGGGCAGGCGAAGACGGCGGCGTGGAAACGCCGGCTCTCACTCGTGTCACCCGGCGCGCGCAGGACCTCGGACCTCCCCTCGACCTCGCCGATCAGGTCGGGCGCGAACTGCCGGGCCACGTCGCAGTTGGTGCACCGGTCGTCCACGTACCAGCCGTCCATGGCTGAGCTCCTTCCGCGAGGGCCGAACGGGCCGGGACCGCGCCTGCTGCCCGCCGGGTGGCTCGGCCGGCCCCGCTGGGAAGGGTGCCAGGCGCCGGCCGATCACAACACCCCGCCTCGATGCTTCGGCCGGTTTGCCCAGTTGGGAAGACCATGCGGTTTGTGGGTCCTACGGATTGGGGGGCTTACGGTTTGTGGGTCACCCAGAGCATTTCTGCCGGCCAGCGGTGTGCCCAGTCAGGTGGGTCGGTTTGGTTGTAGCCGTTGGCTGCTTCGGGTTCGGGCCGCGGCTCGATGAGGTCGTCGATGACGAGACCTGCGCCGCACAGGACCCTGATCCAGTCGCCGTAGGTGAGCTGGTAGCTGACCGCTCCCTGGTCTTCGGCGATGGTGTCCAGCCCGAAGTAGTCGCGGTGCAGCGTCGTGGTGGCGCAGCCGGCGGCTTCGTCGTAGCAGGCTTCGAACCAGGGGCTGGCGACGTTGAACACCAGCCGCCCACCGCGGCGCAGGATGCGAGCGGCCTGCGGGACGGCCAGGCGCGGGGGCGCCCAGCTGAGCCCACCGTAGTCACAGAACACGAGGTCGAAGCTGTCGTCGGCGAACGGGAGGTGTTCGGCGGCGCCTTGCACCAGCGGGTAGCGGGCCGCTCCCATCGCGCGAGCTGCCGCGGCGAGCTGGGTTTCGGACAGGTCGAGCCCGACCACGGTGGCGCCCTCGGCGGCGAGCGCCCTGGACCACTGGCCGGCGCCGCAGCCGAGTTCGAGGACGCGCTTGCCGGTGACGTCACCCAGGGCGTGCAGGCGCGCATCGGGAATGGCGTACGTGCCCCACAGCCGGGGTGTCGCGCCGATCTGCGGGTCGTGCTTGTGCTGGTAGGCGCTGCTGAACTCGTTCCAGAACCGCCGGTTGGCAGAGATGCTGTCCACGCGCCGACTCAAGCACTGCCTGCCGGGGATGGTCAACACGATGGCGCGGCGACCGGGCAGGTTCGCCGGTTCACTGGTGTCCTGTCGTCGACCACGGCCAGGCGGCAGCGTCGACCCGCTTGCAGATCAAGGGAGTTCTCGCGGAGGACGAGAGCGGATGGGGTCGCCAGGTGCGCCGCCCCGACGACAGGTGTACTCGCGCTCCTTCTTGCTCACCGTGTGCTCATCGTGATGTCGACACCGACGCCGCGACGTGGTCGCGGAACCAACGGTGTCCCGGGTCGCCCGAGTTGCGTGGGTGCCAGGCCATGCCGAGGTCGAGAGGGGCGAGATCGAGGGGGATGGGGAAGGTGCGCAGCCCGAGGGCGGAGGTGGCGTCGGGCAGCCAGCCCGGCAGCGTGAGTGCGATGAGATCGCTCTCGCGCGCCAGCAGCATCGCGCTGGTGTGACTGGGCACCACGACGGCGACCCGGCGCCGCAGCCCCAGCTCACCGAGCGCACTGTCGATGGGCCCCAGGCGCTTGCCGAGTCGGGAGATGCCGATGTGGTCGACCGAGGCGAACCGGCGGGCGTCGACCGGCCGGTCGAAGAGCGGATGGCCACTGCGGGCGACACCGACCAGCGGCATGCGGGCGAGCGGCCGCGTCTGGATCTCCGGATCCAGGTGCCCGAGCACGCCCAGCTCCACGTCCACCGAGCCCTGCCGCAGCGCGGGGCCGCCCTCGACGGCTTCCGGCAGGAAGACCACGTCCACGTGCGGAGCCTCCGCGTGCATCCGGTCGATCAGTGTGCCGGCCAGCCCCACCAGGAGCAGGTCCGCTGCCTGGAGTGTGAAGGTGCGCCGGAGGTGTACGGGCTCGAAACCGGCGCCCGGCCGCAGCACGTTGTCGCAACTGCGCAGCAACGCGCCCACCTCGTCCCGTAGTTCAAGGGCGCGAGGCGTGGGGACCATGCCCTGTCCCGCGCGCACCAGCAGCGGATCCCCGACGGTGCGGCGGAGCCTCGCCAGGGTGCGGCTGACCGCCGCGGGCGAGGTGCCGAGGCGTTCGGCGGCGCGGGTCACGCTGTTCTCCTGGAGCAGGGCGTGCAGGACGCGCAACAGGTTGAGGTCCATCAGGGGCTCCTGAACTGCCGGTTTCCATCTGAGTCAACTATTGGCTGTCTATCTTTGCATTGTTGTGGCGCGGGCTCTGCGGCGAGAGTGGAGGGGTCGGAGCGAATGCCTGACGCCCCATCAATTCCAGGTAGGAGTTTCCATGCCGCAGTCCCCGCGCGCCGGTCGTGAAGGCGACGTTCTCGCGGTGGTCAGTCAGAGCGGAGCGACCGTGTCGTTCTTCGACGCCGCTTCGGACCGCCACCTCGCCACGGTCGAAGTGCCGTCGTCGCCGCACGAGTTGTGCTTCGACCCCACCCAGCGGTTGTTGTGGTGCACGACCGCGTACGAATCGGGCTACTACCACGCGAACAGCGGCCGGCGCACCGAGCTGACCGTCATCGACCCCGACACCCGCCGTGTCGTCGAGATCATCGACCTCGCTCCCGAACACGGCCCGCACGGACTGGCGTTGGACACCGCGCGCGGTCGCCTCTACGTCAGCGTCGAGGGCTCGAAGGACCGGCCCGGTGGCATCGTGGTGATCGACACGGAGACCCGGCGCCCGCTCGGCCGCATCGACACGGACGCGCCGGGCCCGCACTGGTTCGTCATCGACCCCTCGGGAAAGACCGGTTACGCGGCCAACAAGGAGGCGCCTTTCGTCTCGGTCGTCGACCTGGAGCGGGGGGTGCTCACCGCGAAGGTCGACGTGCCGGGCAGCGAGGGAATCGCCGTCGCGCCCGATGGGTCGCTCGTCTACGTCGCGGCGCCGTACGGCGGTTCCTTCGACGCAGGCGCCGCCCAGCGCCAGCCCACCGGCATCCGGGTGTTCGACGCCGCCACCCATGCCCTCGTCACCACGCTGCCCACCGAGGACATCGTCCTGCCGGTGCACGTGACGTCGACGGGAAAGCTGCTCGTGGGCGAGATGCGCGGCGTGTTCGACGCCGAGTCCGCGCTGGGCCGCCACGCGCCGGGCCGCCTCACGGTGTTCTCCACCCAGACCCATGAACAGCTGGGCCAACTGGACGTCGGGCTCTGCCCGTTGACCATCACCTCCTCACCGGACGGCCGCATCGGATACGTGGCCTGCGTCGCCTCCTCCACCGTCGACGTCATCGCCCTGGACACGATGCACAGTCTGGGCCGCCTCGACATCGCCATGCTCGACGAGGCGGGCGCCCACGGGCTCGCGTACATCCCGCGCGCCGCGTGAACCACGACGCCCACGACGCTCTCGACCCTCGCGCCATCTACGACGCCCGCGGCCCTCACGCCATCTCCGACGCAGGCGACGCCCACGGCCCTCGCGACATCTACCACGCCCGCGACACCCACCCCCCTCGTGCCATCCACGACACCCGGGACACCCACCGCACCATTCGCAACAGAAGGATCCCCATGTACGTCATCACCGCCCCCACCAGCACCATCGGACGCGAGCTCGTCGACGACCTGCTCGGCCGTGACGTGCCCCTGCGTCTCGTCGTCCGCGATGCCGAGCGGCTTGCGCCCCAGGTACGGGAAAGGGCCGAGATCGTCGAAGGCTCGCACGGCGACCCCGCCGTCATCGACCGGGCATGCGAGGGCGCCGATGCGGTGTTCTGGCTCGCGCCGGGCGACCCGGCCGGATCGAGCGCCCTCGCCGCGTACGTCGACTTCACCCGGCCGGCCTGCGAGGCGTTCGTACGCCACGGTGTCCAGCGCGTGGTGGGCATCTCGGCACTGGGCCGGGGCACGCCGATGGCCGCGCAGGCAGGGCTGGTGACCGCCTCCCTTGCGATGGATGACCTGATCGGCGCCTCGGGCGTCCCCTACCGAGCGGTCACCTGCCCCTCGTTCATGCACAACCTGCTCCACCAGGTCCGTGCGATGAAGGAGCAGGGCATGTTCTCGCTGATGTCCGATCCCGGCCTGAAGACGCCCGTCGTCGCCGCGCGCGACATCGCCGCCACCTCGGCGCGCCTGCTCCTCGACGACTCGTGGCGCGGATCCGGCGAGGTCGCCTGCCTCGGCCCCGAGGACCTGACGCCCATCGAGATGGCTCGCACCCTCTCCGACGTCCTCGGCACGGAGATCGGCTACCGGCAGACGCCCGGCGCCGCTCTCAAGGAACGCCTGACCGGTTTCGGTACGAGCGAGGCGATGGCACAGGCCATGGTCGACATGTTCGATGCCAAGAACCAGGGCATGGACAAGGCCGTGCCGCGCACGCACGAGTCGACGACACCGACGACGTTCCGGCAGTGGTGCGAGGAGGTCCTGAAGCCGGCCATAGGGGCCTGAACCGGAGCCGGCACGCCCGGGCAAGTCGGGCCCCCCATCGGCTGCCCGACGACCCCGGCGCCTGCCGTCCGTGCTCGACCCCGCGCGCCACGGACACCCCGAATGCCGTTGTTCCCTTCTGACGGCAGTATGTGAGCGGACACGGACCGGACCCGCCGGCCGAGCGTCATCGACGCCGGGAGCCCCCTTTCCGGCGTCCGACGCGGCGATGAGTTTGTCCGGCCCGGAAAGTCTCCTCACCGTCATCGTCATCACAGGAGGTAGGGAACACGTGGCTCAGCTACTGCGAGTGCAGAACTTCAACGTGTCGAGCGACGGAATCGCGCGGGGGAGGACCAGACCCTTGAGCGGCCTTTCGGCCATGTCGATCCCGGGCAGCTGTTCGCCTGGGCCGGCGCCACCGCGAGCTGGCCCATGCGCACCGAGCCCGGGGGGAGCCGGGGCCTTGACGACTACATCACGCGGGACTACGCCCGGAACATCGGTGCCGAGATCATGGGCCGCAACAAGTTCGGGCCCCAGCGCGGGCCCTGGCAGGACCACGAGTGGTGCGGCTGGTGGGGCGACGAGCCGCCGTTCCGTACGCCGGTGTTCGTCATGACCCACCACAAGCGTCCCTCCATCACGCTCTCCGACACCACGTTCCACTTCGTCGACGGCGACCCGGTCACGGTCCTCCAGCAGGCACGCGAAGCGGCGCAGGGCAAGGACGTACGGCTCGGCGGCGGAGCCACCACCATCCGGGAATTCCTCGACGCCGACCTCGTCGACACCCTGCATGTGGCGGTCTCACCGGTGAAGTTCGGGAGGGGAGTACGGCTGTGGGAGTCCCCCGACGAGTTGCTGGACCGGTTCCACTTGGAGGTGGTGCCCAGCCCGAGCGGGGTGGCGCACCATCTGTTCTGGCGCAAGTGACGGACTCTCAGGGCCGACCCCGGCAGCTTTCCCGTTGCCGGGGCCGGCCCTTGGGCTGTCGTAGGGACGCACCACCCCGGTGGCGGCCGCCAAATGAGGCTGGATCCCTCCGCCCGGGGCAGAACCACGACGACCGGCCCGTATGCATCGCCTTCCTACGGATGAGAGCCACGAACCCCCCGGGCCATCGTCCTGTACGACGTCACAGCCATGTCGTGGCCGTCCAGATCACCATCGCTCCCACGGCAAGAAGCGTCAGGTTGAGGGCTATCTCGCGTTCCCCGCGGCTCAGATGCACTCCGATCGCCGCGGTCTGCAAGGCCTCGAACCCGATGGCTGCCGCGAGGGCGAGCCAAGGGGCGGTGCCGGTCAGCGGCGGGAGGACCAGGCCGATCGCGCCGCACACCTCGATCGCCCCGATCGTCCGCACGGCGGGCATCGGCATGGCGTCCACCCAGGCCATCATCGGCCGGAGCCGTGCACGGTCCTGGACGGTTTTGATGCCGCCCGAGTAGAGGTAGAAGAGGGCAAGCGGACCGGCCAGGATCCAGTAGGCGACGTTCACGATGTCCCTTCATGGTGAGCAGGTGGGGTCGACGGCCCGGCCGCGTCGGTAGGCGGCATGGAACTCATGCCGTGTCTTGCAGCGGCACGGCCGTCGTGGGGAGGCCGGGATTTGCCCGGCCGGCATGCGTCCGCCGTCGTCAGCCGACGCGCCCGCGCCCCTGCGAGCCGTCGGCGGAATCCGTCGCCGGCTCGGTGGCGTACCTGCTCATGGTCTGGAGGGTCGCCTCGTGGGTCATGGCCCGGCCGCCGGCGATCATGTCCTGGAGGTCGCGGAAGTACTGCACATAGAGGTCGGGTGTGAACGTGCTGAGCATGACGGCCGGTTGGTCCGTGACGTTGGCGAACGTGTGCGGGGCTCCGGGCGGGACCAGGACGAAGGTGCCGGCCACGGCGTCGTGGTCGCTGTCCCCGACCGTGAAGCGCACGGCGCCGGAGATGACGTAGAAACCTTCGTCGTGCTGGGCATGGCGGTGCTGCGGCGGGCCCGGCGTATGCGGCGCGAGGACGGATTCCGCGAGGCCGAGACGATGTCCGGTGTTGCTGCCGTCCTCAAGGATGCGCAGGCGCGTGGTGCCCAGGACGATCGTCTCGCCGTCACCCGGGCCTACCACGAATACGCCGGGGTCGACGGCGGGCTGGTGGCTCTTCGATGGGTCAGTCATGGATCGATTGCAACGCCGGGGCCCGGCGCGCGTCCAAGACCTGTTGGCCGACGCCGATACCGGATGGGTATCGTCGCAGCATGGAGCTCCGTACGCTGCGGTATTTCGTGGCGGTGGCCGAAGAACTGCACTTCGGCCGGGCCGCCGCCCGGCTGCACATGAGTCAGCCGCCGCTGAGCCGCGCCATCAAGCAGCTGGAAACCGAGGCGGGCGCCCTGCTGTTCGACCGGTCGTCCTCCGGAGTCGCGCTGACCGCCGCGGGAACGGTACTCCTCGAAGAGGCGCGCGCCCTGCTCGCGCACGCCGAGCGCGCCCGGGTGCGCATGGCCGCGGCGGCCGGAGCGGCCACCCTCACCGTCGGCATCCTGGGAGACAGCACCGATGCGGGCGCGGCCCGGCTGGCCGGCGCCTACCGTCGACGACACCCCGGTGTGGAGATCCGCATCCACGAGACCGGCCTGACCGATCCCACCTGCGGGCTGCACGCAGGCCTTGTCGACGTCGCCCTGACCCGCAGGCCGTTCGACGAAACCGGTCTGTGCGTGCACGAGTTGCGCGCCGACCCGGTGGGCGCGCTGCTGCGCGCCGACGATCCGCTGGCCCGGCGGGAGCATCTGACCCTGGCCGACCTCGCCGACCGCGGCTGGTTCGTCTTCCCGGCCGGAACCGATCCGCTCTGGCAGTCGTACTGGAACGGCGGCGAGCCCCGCGAGGGACCCGTCGTACGCGCCGTCCAGGAATGCCGGCAGGCCGTTCTGTGGAACGGCACGGTCGGCCTCACGCTCCTGAACCACCGGCCCGGTCGAGGCCTCACCGTGGTCCCGCTGGCCGACATGGCGCCGAGCCGTGTCGTGGTGGCGTGGCGCGAGGGCGACACCAACCCCTTGCTCCGCTCGTTCGTCCAGATCGCCGAAGCCGCCTACCGCGACTGAACGCCTGGCGACGGCACGGCGTTCCCGCTGTCCGTGCCGCCGTGCCACGACCCGCGTACGGTTCGCGACACTCTCGGGGCGCTTCGCCGGCGAGCAGTACCGCCCGTGCGCCGGGACCGGGCGACACGCCGCGTTCTCGCATGCACCGCGCACAGTGGGGCAGCAGCGAAAGTTGACGCACGAACGCCGCGCACCGCATCCCGGTGCCGGCGCTCCGGCAGCAGCAACCCGCACCTCGCACCTCGCATGGCGCGGAACCACCGACGACGCACAGGTACACATGAAATCAAACAGGCGGGGGCCCGCACAGCCGGGCCACCGGGGCCGCGGATTCGGTTCGGGAAGCGTGCAGACCGAACGTATGGTGCGGGCGTTGCTGCGCCGTCGCAAGAAGTCGCTGCACCCCGACGACGTCAAGGTGGCCGACAAACCCGCCGTGCGCCGCGCCGTGTCCGCGGCCGCGCTCGGCAACACCATGGAATGGTTCGACTTCGGTGTCTACGCCTATGTCGCCGCCACACTCGGCAAGGTCTTCTTCCCGTCGAGTTCACCGGGCGCCCAGGTCATCTCGACGTTCGCGACGTTCGCCGCGGCGTTCCTGGTCCGCCCGATCGGGGGACTGGTCTTCGGACCGCTCGGGGACCGCGTCGGGCGCCAGAAGGTGCTCGCCGTCACCATGATCATGATGGCGATCAGCACCTTCGCCGTGGGATTCCTGCCGGGATACAAGTCGATCGGCCTGGCCGCGCCGGTGCTGCTCCTGGTGTGCCGACTGGTCCAGGGCTTCTCGACCGGCGGTGAGTACGCCGGAGCCACCACCTACATCGCCGAGTACTCGCCCGACCGGATGCGCGGCTTCCTTGGCAGCTGGCTCGACTTCGGCACCTTCATCGGATACTCACTCGGCTCCGGCATGGTCACCGTCCTCACCGGCCTCCTGACGGAGGATCAGATGGTGAGCTGGGGCTGGCGGATCCCCTTCTACGTCGCAGGGCCGCTCGGGCTCATCGGCCTCTACATGCGGCTCAAGCTCGACGAGACACCCGCGTTCCAGGAAGCGGAGGAACGGGGACGGCAGGCGGCGACGCGGAGCGGCGCCACCCCCGAGGAGAACGAGCGCCTGGAACAGGCCCGCATGTCGGGGAAGGGCCGTCTCAAGGAGGTCTTCACCCACCACTGGCAGGCCATGCTGGTGTGCATCGGCCTCGTACTGCTCTACAACGTCACCAACTACATGGTGACGTCCTACCTGCCCACCTACATGAGCACCACCCTCGGCGAATCCGAACTCACCGCCCAGCTCCTGGTCCTCGGCACGATGGTGCTCGTCGTCCTCACCATCACCGCCGTCGGCCGGTCCTCCGACCGCTACGGACGGCGGCCCCTGTTCCTGTGGGCCGGGGCCGCGATGGTGATCTTCTCGGTGCCCGTCTTCCAGCTCATCCGCCAGGGCGGCATCATCCTGCCCGCCATCGGCTGCGCCATCCTCGGCCTGTTCCTGGTGTGCTTCGCCGGAACGAGCGCGGCGACGCTGCCGGCCCTCTTCCCGACGCATCTGCGGTACGGCGGACTGTCGCTCGCGTTCAACTTCTCGGTGTCCCTGTTCGGCGGAACGACCCCGCTGGTGGCCTCCGCTCTGGTGAACACGACCGGCAACGAACTCGTGCCGGCCTACTACCTCATGGCGGCGGGTGTGATCGGAGTGATCTCGGCCCTGTTCCTGCGTGAGACCGCGGGCAAGCCACTGCGCGGATCGTCGGCCATGGTCGAATCCGAGGCGGAGGCCCGCGAGATGGTGGCGCGGAGCCGTACCCACGCGGGGCGCCGCGCGCGTGACGTATGGCTCCAGTTGCGCCAAGGACACCTGCCGCACCTGCCGCACCGCTCCGACGGGCGCGACCGCAAGGACCGGCGCGACCGCAAGGACCGGCGGGACTGACGCGCACGGCGGGCAGGACATCGGCGCGGCGCGCCAGGCATGCGGGGCGCAACGATGGCGGCTCGCGGAGTTACCTTCGGTGCCATGGACCGTGATCTTCGTGGCTGGTGGCCGTCTCTGCTCAGTGGGACGGTGTTCGCCGTATGCATGGCCGGTACCACACTGCCGACCCCGCTGTACGGTCTCTACCAGGACAAGTTCGGGTTCTCCGAGCTCACGGTCACCATCGTGTACGCCGTGTATGCCTTCGGCGTCATCGGCGTGCTTCTGCTGACGGGCAACGTGTCCGACTCCGTGGGCAGACGTCCGGTACTGCTGGGGGGTCTGGGATTCGCCGCGGCGAGCGCGGTCTGCTTCCTCTGCGCGTCCGGGCTCGGCTGGCTGTACGCAGGCCGGCTGCTGTCGGGGCTGTCGGCCGGATTGTTCACCGGAGCCGCCACCGCGTACGTGATGGACCTCGCGCCCCGCGGCGGTGCGTCCCGGGCCACGCTCGTGGCGACGGCCGCCAACATGGGCGGCCTCGGCTGTGGCCCTCTGCTCGCCGGAGTGCTCGCCCAGTACGCGGCCTGGCCACTGACCTTGCCGTTCGCCGTGCATCTGGCGCTGGCGGCCGGCTCGGCCGCCCTCCTGCTGAAGCTCCCGGAGACCGTACGAGACCCGGAGCCGCTGCGCAGCGTACGGACGCAGCGCCCGAGTCTGCCCGCCCAGGTGCGGCCGGTGTTCGTACCGGCGGCGATCGCGGCGTTCGTGGGGTTCGCACTGTTCGGGGTGTTCACCTCGGTGAGTCCGGCGTTCTTGGCGCAGTCCTTGAACGTGCGCAACCATGCCGCGAGCGGGCTGGTCGTGGCGCTGGCCTTCTTTGCCTCCACCGGTGGGCAGTTGGCCGTCGGCCGCGTCGGACTGCGCCGGTCACTGCCCTTGGGCTGCGCCGCCCTTCTGGCCGGCCTCGCGTTGCTCGCGGCCGCGCTCCGCTGGGACTCGCTGTCATTGATGGTGTTGAGCGCGCTGCTCGGCGGCTGCGGGCAGGGACTCGCCTTCCGCGGGGCCTTGTCCACGGTGGCCGAGGCGTCCCCGGCGGAACACCGCGCCGCCGTGATCTCCACCCTCTTCGTGGTGGCGTACGCGGGCATCTCGGTGCCGGTGATCGGCGTCGGGGTGCTGGTGGCGCCGATCGGCCTGGAGGGAGCAGGGCTGGTGTTCATCGCGTGCATGGCCGTGCTGGCCTGTACGTCCGGGGTCTACTTGCTGCGCAGGCCGGTGGGGGAGCGGGCGTGAGGTTCCCGCGCGAGCACGGCGATCCCGCGTTTCGCCTGTCATGGGGCGAGGTTCAGATCCAGCTGGATGCGGCTGGTTGGGAGCCGTCGGGCCGGATCGCGTGGGACGTGGTGGTGGAGAATCCGGCCCTGCGTCGGCGTCCTGCACCGGAAGGCTCTGGGTTCTGTTGCCCGGGCTACGCCGTCGCCCGCCGGACTGGATAGTTCCAGTAGGCGAGCGACCGCACGACCGCGGCCGCGCCGATGGGGTTGGCGCTGTGCACGAGGACGGCGCCGATCCGGAAGGGCCGTCCGTGGAACGCGGCTTCTTCCAGCAGCGTCACCACGGGCATGATGCTGTCGTCGCCGCCGAGATCGTGGTCGAGCCAGAGCTCGTCGATGTAGCTCTCACGATGTTCTCGCAGGAGCTCGATGCCCTGGGCGCTGGTGCGGGCGACCCGGGTGGCTCGGGGGAGCACCCGCAGGTCGTCGATGCCGAGCACGACGGGGGCGGGCGCGGCCGGGTTCTCATTCACCCGGCCATCATGAGGCCGCCTCATTCGCGGAGCCAAAGCCTTTTGTGCACCTCCACTCACCTGCTGTGGTCCGGATCCCCTTCCTCAGGGCGTCACCTCCGCGGGCGCGCACAGGAGCGAAGTGGGGAGGTAGTCGGACTGGACGGAGAGCTGCCAGCCGTGTGCCAGGGTGGCGAGTGCGGCAAGCGTGATGCTTCCCAGGGGGAACAGTGTGTGCGGGGCCGGATCGGGGTCGATGTTCGCGCGATGCTCCAAGAGGCGCTTTTCCAGGGCCCGTTCGAAGGCGTCCTGATCGTCGTCGAGCAGGACGCGCAACAGCCGCTGGTCCGGAGTGAGGGGGCCCGCGGCGTCGAGTTGGCGCGACGCACCTGCGCGTTCCGCAGGTGCGGGCCTGCGCAGGGGGGAGGGGCCGGAAGCGGCCCACGAGGACGCCGGCACGTCCACGTCGTGCAGGTATGCGCAGAGCGCGTCCATCTCGGCCAGGTCCGCCGATCCGGACGTCGACTGACGCTGTGAGTACGGCACCCCGTCGCGGATCGCCGGCGCAAAATCGTTGCGCAGCATCGGGCCGATCACCCGGCCGTGCTGCCACACCAGGCCACTGACGACGCAGGTACTGAAGGCGCGTGTCCAGTCCCGCGCCGAGGTGGACATGCTGTCCGGTTCCCACCTCTCGTCATAGCAGAGGTCGTCGCTGCTGAGCGTTCTGTCGGCGAGGAAGAGCTCGACCTCCCAGTCGCCGTCCGGGAAGCACCCCAGGGCCAGGGACTGAAGGGCGCACTCCGCCGCGGTGAGCAGGACGGTGCGCGCTTCAGGACTGCGCAGCGCCGGGTCCTCCAGGGTGCGCGCGCCGGTGTGATCCAGGAGCTCGCCCTCCAGCTGGATCAGGCCATACCGCAGGGACACGCTTCCGTCGTACTGCTGGTCGTGCCAGAAGTCGAAGACCCGGCTCTCCATGTCCTGGAGCGCCTGCTCGATCCGTTGCTCCGTCACGTCATGACGTGTCACGTCCTTGCTGATCATGCCCGCCATTCTGGCACCCGCCTCTGACAACCCCTTCGAAGCCTCCCTCCCCCCCCACTTGGCTGGGGAGGGAGAAAACAGGGTCACCCGACTGTCCAGCGCCGTACGGCTGCACCGGCGCTCAGTTCTGGCGGGGGCGCAGCAGCCGCTCGATGAGGGTGTCCACCAGGTCGCCGGGGACGGTCGCCCCGGTCAGGGCGCAGTAGACGATCGGGCCGACGAGGGCGTCCATCGTTGCGTCGGGGCCGAGTTCGGGCGCGAACGCGCCGGCTTCGATTCCGCGCGCGAGCAACGCCCGTTCCTGGTCGCGGCGTGGACCGAGGTAGCGCTCACGGAAGTCCTTGGCGGTAGCGGCATCGTGCTGCGACTGGGCGATGAGCGTGAGCAGAACCTTGCCTGCGGGGTCGTCCGCCAGGAAGCGTTCGAAACCGCGCAGATAGCCACGAACGCTCTCCACCGTGGGCCGGCCGGTCGGGACGGGAAAGCGCTTCTCGCTGTCTTCGATGAGCGTGTCCAGGAGGATGTCGACCTTCGACGGCCACCAGCGGTAGATGGTCTGCTTCGCGACGCCGGCGTGACGGGCGATCGCTTCGATGGTCAGGCCGCTGAAGCCGTGCTCGACGAGCAGATCGTCTGCGGCATGCAGCACGGCCTGGCGGGCTGATTCGTCGCGCCGGTTGCCGGAGCGCGGCCTGCGGGACTGAGGGCTGGCGGCGGGCATGCGCGAAACCTTACCCGGCGGCGGGCTCGCGGGTCATTGCCTAGACGCAACGTCTCGTCTAAT
This sequence comes from Streptomyces sp. NPDC048416, assembly GCF_043200435.1. Lineage (NCBI taxonomy): Bacteria > Bacillati > Actinomycetota > Actinomycetes > Kitasatosporales > Streptomycetaceae > Streptomyces > Streptomyces sp. NPDC048416. The sequence goes on along the minus strand of NZ_JBICXU010000012.1, from coordinate 115,762 downwards.
CTGAATGAGCCGACATGGTTCCCGACGTCGTTGTTCGGTGCCGTTTTTCGGCGCCGTTCTTCAACACCTTTGTTCGGTGCCGTTCTTCAACAACGGTCCTCAACAACGGTCCTCAACAACGTGCTTCGACATCAAGGAGTGAGCGTGCCTACTGCGCCCCAACGCCGAGCTCTCGTCATCGGAGCCTCGCGCGGTCTCGGCCTCGTCCTTGCCGGTGAACTCACTCGTCGTGGCTGGCAAGTCGTCGCCACCGCGCGCCAGGACGACGGCGAACTGCGAGCGAGCGCCGCCTGCTCGAACGGCCAACTGGAGGTCGAAACGCTGCACATGACGAGCCCCGGTCAGCTGGCCGCTCTGTGCGAGCGCCTGGACGGCACGCGACTCGATCTGCTCTTCGTCAATGCGGCCATCGACCGGGGCGACGTGCCCATAGACGCGGTTCCGACGGACATGTTCACCGAGGTGATGACCACCAACGCGCTGAGTCCCCTGCGCGTCCTCGAAGCGCTGCGCGGACTTGTCGCGCCCGGCGGGACCGTGGCGGTCATGTCCTCCGAGCAGGGCAGTGTCTCCCGCAACACCGAGGGCGGGTACGAGCTCTACAAGGCAAGCAAGGCCGCCCTCAATCAGCTGATGCGCAGTTACGCCACGCGTCATGACGGCGACGGCCACACCAAGTTGCTCATGGGCCCCGGTCACAACCGGACCCGGCTCGGCGGGCCGGACGCGCCCCTGCTGCCTCAGGACAGCATTCCCGCCCTCGTCGACGTACTGGAAGCGCAAGCCGGCGCGCCAGGCCTGCAATTCCTGGATCGCCACGGCGAGGTGGTGCCGTGGTAGGTCAGGGGGTGTGCGAGGGCCGGGCGGCAGGGCGTCGTCATCGCTGCCGTCAGCTCGGCGCCCCGTTCGTTACGCCTTCGATCGTCACAGCCACAGCCACAGCCACAGTCACGGTCACAGCCGCAGTTCGCGCATGAGCGGAACATGAGCTTCCATGTTGCGCTCCATCATCAGGAGAGCCGCGTCGGCCAGGTCCTCATGGATATGGGCGACCGCATCGCGGGGCACGGTGACCTGGAGGTGGCGGATGTGGGCGTCGAGCGCCGAGTACAGGATGCACTGCTCGGTGACCTGCCCACAGAGCACCACATGCGTGATGTCCTGGTCCTGGAGCAGATAGCTGAGCGGGGTCTCGTAGAAGATGGAATGCCGTGCCTTCAGCACGAACAACGAGTCCTTGTCCGGGCTGAGCGGGCGTACGAGATCGGCGTGCGGCCCGGCCAGGGCGGTCTCCAGAAGCTCCCCGTGGTGGGACCTCCACTGCCCGAAGTTGTCATTGACGTAGATGACGGGGACGTCGCGGCGGCGCGCCCGGTCGAGGAGTTCCACGATGGAGGGCAGCACCTCCCGCGCGGCCGGGAGCAGCAGATCGGCGTCCTTGTGGTCATACGTGTTGATCATGTCAATGACGATGACAGCGGTCTTTCCCATACCTTCCACCTTGCATCCAGTCACCTCGGTGCCGCCTGTCGGAAGGCTCGCGTGCACGGGCCGCGCGCGGCTGCGTCCCGTCCCCGCGATCCGCCGACGTGCGGTGCACTGCCGAGGGCGCGGTCGTTCGGGGGTCCTTTTACCCCCGTGCGCAGATCACTCGGCACCTCGGGAGTCACCCCGTGGCGGGCCACCCACCGGCTCGACGTCGCGGAATCGAGGTGCGCCGGGTTCGGGCGCGAGCCTCGTGGCGCGGGCGGTGAAGCTGATGGCGTGATACCAGCCGCACAGCATGAGCAGGTCGAGGATTTCCGCCGTCGAGAACACGGGGCTGAGCCGCGCCCACAATCCGTCCCCTATGTCGTGGCCGACGTGCAGCGCGTCCGCGGTGTCGATGAGCAGGCGGTCGCGCTCGTCCGACCAGCAGGGATCCGCGCTCGTGCCGTGTGTCAGCGAGCTGACCTGTTCGTCGGTGAGGCCGGCGCGCGCCGCGAACCGCGCGACGTGCACGCCCCATTCGTACTCGCAGCCGCACCGCGCGCAGGTGCGGTCGATGACGATTTCGCGGTCCCGCAAGCCGAGGCTGAGACGCCGGCTGAGCTGGTAGGAGCCGAAGGCGTGGAGTGCTTCGGCGAGCTGCTGATGGTGGGCGTAGAGACGGAACAGCGCGAGCGGGTCCTCGTCGCCGGGCATCATCCGCCTCAGTACGGCGGCGGTGTCCGGCGGGAAGGGCGGCTCCAGAGGCGGTATCCGTTGCGACATGCGGGCCCTCTCTCCGTGCTTCGAAGTGCTTCGAATTTCGAATCGACCAGGCAGAGGATATTGTTTCTGAAAGAGAAGCGCCAGCCTGGGCGAGACCGGTCGGTCGGCTCGGCATGCGCTGGCCCGCCGCCGTGCCGCTCGCTGTGCCAAGCGCGGCCCGCTCGGAGAGGAATGTCGACGCCATGTCCTCCACGCCCATGTCCTCCACGCCCAGACCGGGTCACCCGGTACGCGGCTCCGTCACGGGGCGCCCGCTCATGGCGGCGCTCGACCTGTTCGGCCGCCGCTGGACCCTGCGCATCCTCTGGGAACTGCGGGAACAGCCCTTCGGCTTTCGCGCGCTGCAACAGCGATGTGACGGCATGTCGTCGAGCGTGCTCCGCCAGCGCCTCGTCGAGCTGTCGGAGGCTCGACTGGTGGGGCGAGGCGCCGATGAGAGCTACGGCCTCACCGCGTTGGGCCACGAGGTCCTGGACATGCTGAACGGGCTGCACGGCTGGTCGCAACGCTGGGCCGCGGAGCTCGCCGCGGGCTCGCCCGATGCGCCGCGGCCGTCGCAGTAGAGGGCTCGGCCGCCGGGTCGCCGCGCGTCGGCAGGTGCGGCATCGCATGGTGGGCGGTTGGCGAACCGACTACGGTCCGTTGGCTCAGGCGCCGCCCGTGTCACTCGGCCAAGCCGCCTGAATCGAGAGGTGGACCAGCTGGTGACGTCCTTGACGGGACGGGCCGGTATGCCCCGGAGTCCTGCCGCGAGGGCCAGCCGTTACCTCCGTGGCCTGGGCAGGTGATCCGACGGGGCTGCCGTGGGGATGGGGCTGGTGACGGTTCCTTGTGTGCCCTCGCCGTATTCGGAGCCGTATTCCAGCCGTATTCCAGTGGGATACCGGGATGTTCAGCGGGCGACAGAACACCCCCGTATTCCAGTGGGATACCGGGATGTTCAGCGGGCGGCAGAACAGCGGCCGGACCGGGCTCCACGATCACTACAGTCCAGACGCATGACAACGATTACGACGCGTACGGTCGAGTACCCGGCCGATGGTCTGACGATGATCGGGCACCTCGCACTCCCGGCCGGTGTCGACCGCCGGCCCGCGGTGCTGCTCGGACCGGAGGGCACGGGGCTCAGCGACGTCGAGCGCCGCAGGGCCGATGCTCTTGCCGAGCTGGGATACGTAACGCTGGCCTTCGACCTTCACGGCGGGCGCTATTTGGACGACCCCGAAGAGATGCTGGCCCGTTGCATGCCGCTGCTCGCCGACCCCGACCGGATGCGAGGCATCGGCCACGCGGCACTCGACGTGCTGCGCACCGAACCGCGGACCGACCCCGACCGGATCGCCGCCATCGGCTACGGCACCGGGGGCGCCATCGGGCTGGAACTCGGGCGCGACGGCGTCGACCTGCGCGCGATCGGGACAGTCAACGCAACCATCACGGGCCGACCGGGCGAGGCGGCGGCCATTCGCTGCCCCGTGTGGGCCGGGGTCGGGTCGGAAGACCCGATCATGGCGCCCGGGCAACGGAACGCGTTCACCGCAGAGATGCAGGCCGCGGGCGTCGACTGGCGCCTCACGGTCTACGGCGGCGCCCTGCACGCCTTCCACCACCCGACGGTCGGCCACACCGTGCGTCCCGGCGTCGGCTACCACCCGCAGCACGCGCAGCGAGCCTGGCGCGACGTCGTCGACCTGCTCGCCGAGTGCCTGCCCGTGACGGAGGACTCGGGGGCATGACCCAGGTCAACACGCTCGCGCCTGGCCTGGTCGGCATCGGGCATTGACAGGTGCCTCCCCTCACGACCGCACGGCAGAACCGCATTCGGGGCAGCAGCTGGTCGATTGCGGAGACGTGTGCACCCTGCCGAGGAGAACGCCCGGCTGCTGCCGTCCAGGCCCGCCCGTGGTTGGACCCGGAAGCGCCCCGCGAGCCGGCGCCCCCCCCGGGCGGGCCTGGCTCGAAATGGCATGGCCGGGGCGGCGGAAGCTCGGCTCGGCGCCGCCCCGGGGCGCTTCGGCTTAGGCGAGTTCGGGCTGCGGCTGGGGCTGCGGCTGCCGCGGCGCCGGCACCATGACGGGTTCCCACTGCTTGACGGTCCGTACGTAGCGGTGGACGACCGATGCCACCGACAGCAGCATGAGGGGGCCGAACACCCACGGGTGGTGGGCCATTTGCAGCGGCAGGTAGCGGTAGGACAGCAGCAGCGCCGTGAAGACGAGGGAGCCGTGGACGACGAGCTGGATGGCCGCCCGGTCCCAGCCGTACGCGAGGGCGCGCAGTCCGGCTTCGATGGTGAGGGTGAAGACGACGCCCGCGATGATGTCGGTGCCGTAGTGGTAGCCGAAGCCGAGGGTGGCGCCGAGGGTGGCGAGCAGCCAGAGCGCGCCCCCGATCCGCAGGGCGCGAGGGCCCTTGCGGGAGTGGACGAAGATCGCGGTGGCCCAGGCGGTGTGCAGGCTGGGCATGCAGTTGCGCGGGGTGTGCTCGTCGAACGGCATGTGCTGCGGCGCCATGATCGTGGGCGATGTGTGCGGCCACAGGTTGGCCAGCGCCCAGTGTCCGCCGTCGGTTCCGTACGCGAAGACCGGCCCGACCACCGGGAAGATCATGTAGATGGCGGGGCCGAGGAGGCCGATCACCAGGAAGGTGCGTACCAGGTGGTGGGCGGGGAAGCGGCGTTCGGTCGCCACATGGCGCAGTTGGTACAGAGCGACGAGCACCGCGGCGACGGCGAGCTGGATGTAGACGTAGTCGAGGATGTGGGCCCCGACGGAGCCGGTGGCCTCGACGATCCGGCCGGCAAGCCAGGAGGGGTTGCCCAGGGCGTGGTCGGCGGTCGCCACGTACTGGTCGAGGACGGTCGGGCGGGTCTTCGACGTGATCAGCAGCCAGGTGTCGCCCGTCTTGCGGCCGGCCACGAGCAGCAGTGAGAGCCCCACGCCCTTGAGCAGCAGGGTACGTTCGGCACCGGTACGGCGGGTGACGGCGATCACCGCGCAGGCAAGGATGACCCACAGCGCGCCGTTGCCGAACATCATCTTGGCGTCGAACAGCCAGCGCACGAGAAAGAACACCAGGTCGATACCGACCGCGGCACCGATGGCGATGAAGCGCTGCCGCCAGGTGAGCACCACCGCCATCAACGCCATCCCGGCGTACAGGAGCGGCCCCGACTTGGGCGCGAAGATCACCTCTCGCGCCTGGTTGGTGATGGGTCCTGGCATCCCGTAATGACGTGCGGCGATCTCCAGCATCACGAGGAACGCGAGGGCCACCACACTCGCCGCGGTCCACAGGATCGCCCGTGGCCTACGCCAGGCGGCGAGCAACTGTGCGCGGTGCGTTCGGGAAGATATCCGCGAGGCTATAGGTATCAATTGTTTGGCCCATGTGGTGTTGTCGGATGCCAGTGGAGTAGCCGCTCTTCATGCCTGGTGGCACGGGGTTTTCGGTGTAGCGCGGGCGGTGCGGACGAGCGGTAAGGGTTCGATCATGCTAACGGAGGTGTACAGGCGGGTTTCGCCGGTCGCCGAAGGACCCGGGGCTCGGCGACCCCGTCCGAGTCGCCGAGCCCCAGCTCAGCGGAGCGCGGGACGCTCCGATATTCGTCGCATCCTGATCCCGCGCGATCTTCGCCGTATCTCTGCTCAGCGGGCGCTTCCCAGGTTCCTGTCGTCGTCGCTCCCCTTGAGCATCAAGGTCACTTCTTCGATGCGGCGGAACCGGCCGTCGGCTGCGAGGTCGGCGAACACATAGACCTCGGTCACCACGGTGGAGCCGTCCTTCTTGGTCACGCGGACGGTGTGCCGGTCGGCGTAGCGGTCGCCGTCGAACAGTTCGTCGTGGACTTCGACGGAGCCCTGCGCCACGACGGAGCGCACATGGGCGATGTGCTTGAGGAAGCCCTCACGGTCGTCCCAGTTGCCGTTGGTGCGCGGCGGTAGTCGGGCGCGAAGTGCCGGTCGGCCGCCTCGTCGAGGTCGAGCCCGGGGGTGAACAGGAGGTCGGTGAGAGCGGTGGCGATGGTCGTACGCGTCATGGCAAGGCTCCTCAGAAGGGAGAAGATGCGTGCGTTGCGCACGCTTCGCTGGAACCGTACCTCATGTGCGTGCGGTGCGCACGCTATTCTGTCGCCATGGACGAGAACGCCGGGCGGGAGATCGCAGAAGCTCTGGGGGTGCTGCTCAAGCGGGGCACCCGCATCGAACTGCACCGGACGCTGACCGCCGACATGGGGGAGGCGGTGGACGAACTGACGTACCCGATCCTCAGCGGCCTTGAGCGGACCGGCCCCCGCAGCGCGGCCGACCTGGCTCCCGATGTGGGCCTCGACCGGTCCGGCGTGACCCGCCGCGCCTCCAGGCTTGAAGCGGCCGGGCTCGTACGTCGCGAACCCGACCCCGCCGACCGGCGCGCCACCCTCCTCGCCCTGACGGACGAAGGGGAGCGTGCCGTGGAAACCCTGCGTGGGCGACTGTCCGGCCACATCAGCGCAAGCCTCGCCTCATGGGCGCCGGGCGAGGCCGCGGCGTTCGCGGGGTACCTCCAGCGCTTCGTCGCCGCGGGGCCGTTCGGCCAGGGCGAACCTCAGGGGCCGGTCAGGGCTCGGACCTCGGACCGGTAGAGCTCCGCGGGGTCGAAGCCCATGCCCGTGAAGTGGCCGGCGAGTTCGAGGGACAGGGCGCCGTGAAGACGGGTCCAGAACGCCAGGGCCCGGCTGAGGGCCGAGGGCGGCGCCTTGGGGTCGCTGGCCCAGGAACGGTGTTCGGCCAGGTGCTCGTCAAAGGGGCTCGTGGTGCCCGGCTGCGGCTCGGCCGCGCACGCCGCGAGAAGGACGTCCATGATCTCGGACGTGATCCGGGTCGTGTCCTCGGGAGCCTCGTAGCCCGGCACCGGGGTGCCGTAGAGGAGCAAGTAGCGCTGAGGGTCCGCCAGCGCCCAGTGACGCAGGGCGTCCGCCAGGCCCGCCAGGTCGGTGCCGGCCACGGCGTGGGCGCGGAAGCTGTCGGCGAGACTGCGGTACGCGTCCCGGATGAGCTCGGTGATGAGATCGTCGCGGCTCGCGTAGTACCGGTAGAGGGCGGGCCCGCTCACTCCGATCTGCTTGGCAATCGCGTTGAGGGACAGCGCGGAGGCCCCGGAGCTCGCGATCTGCTCCCAGGCGTGCTGCTTGATCTCCTCACGCACCTGGGCGCGATACCGCTCCCGCGGAGTCCTTGCTTCCGGCTCGGCCACGACCGCCTCCAGGCTTCACGAGTGGGCGTCCCCAGTCTGCCGTTAGACGGTATCACTGCCCCTTTTGACTCTCACGGTGATGGGGGAGGGGCGGGGGAGCGGCGGCTGGGTGGACGGCGGCCAGGTGCAGGTTCCGGTCCCGGTCCGGCGGGCGCCGGCTCGTGGGGCATGGGTCGGCCAGGGCAAGACGTGGCGGGTCTTCGGGGCCGGGCCCGGTCGGGGTGGTGTGCTCGGGCCCGTGCCGCCCGGCTAGCGTGGTCCGGTGACCTTCGACAGCTGGCTGGCAGACACACGCACGTCCTACGACACCGTGGCCGTGGGCTATGCGGACCAGGTGCGCGACCTCCTCGACCGGACCCCCTACGAGCGCGCGGCCCTTGGCCTGTTCGCCGAGATGGTCACGTCCGCCGGCGGGGGGCCGGTCGCGGACGTGGGATGCGGGCCCGGCCGGATGACGGCCCACCTCCACGGCCTGGGCGTGGACGCGTTCGGCATCGACCTGTCGCCCGCGATGATCGAGGTGGCCCGGCGTGACCACCCCGGTCTGCGGTTCGACGTCGGTTCCATGACGGACCTCGACCTCGCCGACTCCTCGCTGGCCGGGCTGCTCGCCTGGTACTCGCTGATCCACGTCCCCGACGACGAACTCGACACGGTGCTCGGGCACTTCCACCGCGTGCTGCGGCCCGGCGGCCCCCTGCTGCTCGGCTTCCACGTCGGGGACGAGGCGCGCCTGAAGACGCAGGGCTACGGCGGCCACCCGATGAAGGTGTACGTCCACCTCCGCCGGCCCGGCCACGTGGCCGCCCGGCTCACCGATGCGGGCTTCACGGTCGAGGCCCAGATGACTCTCAGCTCGGCGGAGAGCGCCGAGGGAGCCGTCCTCTTCGCGCGCCGCACGCCGTGACCCCCGACGACGGGCCGTCGCTGAGCCCGGCCGCGCTCATGGGGGAACGGGGGCATGGGGAAGGAGAAGTCATGTCGGCGGCTCCGGGGCCGGTTTCCTCCGGACCGGTCTCCTCCAGACCGGTCGCCGACGCGGCGCAGGCGCCACGGACGTCCGGCGGATTGATCATCTTCCTGAACGGCACATCGAGTGCGGGAAAGTCGAGCATCGCCGGGGAACTCCTTCCGATCCTGGGAGACACGTACTTCTACCTGTCGGTGGACGCTTTTCACGCCATGCGGAGGACACCGCGGGACCTCGCCCCCGACGAGCTCCGGGGGGTGCTCGAACGCACCTGGCGGGGCTTTCACCGGGCCGTGGCCGGGATGGCCGCTGGTGGCAACAACGTCGTGGTGGACCATGTCCTGAGCGAACGATGGCGCCTGCTCGACTGCCTCGATCTGTTCGCCCCCGCCGATGTCGTTCTGGTCGCCGTGCGCTGCCCACTGCCCGAACTGGAGCGGCGCGAGCGACAGCGCGGCGATCGCCCGCCGGGGCTGGCGGCACGCCAGTTCGCCCAGGTCCATGCTCATGGCCTCTACGACGTCGAATGCGACACCAGCACCACGAGCCCGCTCGACTGCGCTCGGCAGATCAGGGACTTCCTGCCGCGACGGCCAAGCCCGACCGCCTTCGAGCGGCTGAAACAGGTGCGGCTGAAACAGGCGCGGCGCGACGAGCCGCCGATCGGCTGACGGGCCGGAGCGATGGGCATGGGCCTGCCTCCGTCATGGGCGAAGACTGACCCATAAGAGTTGCATTTTTAATATTAACCAACCATTTCGGCACGCCTGAGAGCCCCGCCCCCTTCCGTCGGTGACTATCTCTGCGCAAGGCGCTTTCCGGCGGAAGGGGTATCGGGATGGGGCTCCGAGGCGGTCGTCCAGCCGCTCGGCGAACGGTGCTTCTCTTCGCGTTCACGGCCGTCGCCACTCTGCCCGGGGCACTCGGCGGTTCCGTGCCGACGGCCCGGGCCGGGGGAGTGGGCGAGCACAGTCTGGAGTTGACGGTCACCGTGAACACCCGGCCGGGGCTCGGCGCCCTGCGGCCCGGGATCCGCGTGGGCGCACCGGTCGTGAAGGTGTACCGGCTGACCAACCACGGCGAGGCCGATCTGTCCTCGGTCCGGCTGACGGACCCGGGCGTGCCGGGCGAGCTGATCCGCTGCGCCGGCGGCCCCGGCCGCCTCGCCGGCCTGCGCGCCCTGGCGAGCGCCACCTGCACCGCCGAGTTGCCGGCCGTCCCGGGCACGCACACCGGCTGGGTCGTCGCGACCGGCCTGGTCCCGGTACCGGCCATGCGGCTGCGGGCCTCCGCGCGCAGCGGCTACGCCGGTGTCTCCGGCGGCCTCGTACTCTCCGAAAACGCGCAGCTCGTCAGCTTCACCGAGGCCGAGATCCACTATGTGCTGGCCAATCCCGGCAACAGGACGGTGTACGACATCCAGCTGACCGACCCGGTGCTGGCGCCCGGCCCCTTCGACTGCGGGGGACGGCCGGACGTTCCGGAGCTGTCGCCCGGAACATCCGTGACGTGCACGACGCGGGTCCGCCGTGCCCCCGGCTCCTACCGAAGTGTGGGGACAGCCACCGGAAACGACCGGACGGACACCCTGGATCCCGCCGGTCACAGCGTGGGACCCCCGCTCCTCACCGCCCGGTCCACCGCGTCGTTCGTCCTGCCCGCGTTGCCGCCCCCGCCCGCCCCGCCGCCCGAGCCGCGCCACCCCCGCGCCGTCCCGCCCCGGCTGCCTCCCGCCGGAGCCCCGCCCGCCGGTGCGGCCCCGCTCACCGGCGGGGCGCTGCCCCCGGGCGCGGCTCCGCTCCCCGGCGGCGCGGCGCCACCGGGTGGACGCGCGCCCGACGCGCCAGGAGGCCTCGGGGCGCCCGGAGGCCTCGGCGCGCCCGGAGGTCTTGCTGTACCCGGCGGCGTCGGCGCACCTGCGGGTCCCGGCGCCCCGGCCGGCCCCGGTGCCGCCGCCGGTCCTGGTTCCCCGGCCGGCCCAGGCGCCCCGGCCGGCCCAGGCGCCCCCGCAGGCCCCGGCACGCCCGCCGGTCCCGGCGCGGCCCCTGTCCCCGCCGCACCTCCCGGTCCTGCCGAGCCGGGCGCCGCGCTCCCGCCGCCGCCCGTACCGGCGGCGCCGGGCGAGGCCCCCGGGGCGCAGCCGCCGGGGGGCGGCGTCGTCGGTGCAGTCCCCGCAGTGCCCCAGGTCCCCGTGGGGCCCGCGGTGCCGGTGGAGCCGCCCGGGGCAGTGCCCCCGGTGCGCCCCGCCCGGCCGAAGACGGCTCGCCCCCCTGCCCAATCGGCCTCGTTCCTCGGCAGGTTGCAACGCCACGCGCAGTCGCACCCCGGCCTTTCGATGGCGGCGCTGCTGCTCCTGTTCCTCCTGCCGGCCGCCCTTGCGGCATTGCTGCTGGGCTCACGCCGCCCGTAAATCCAAGGAGCCCAGGTGTCCTCTGCCGCTCAGGCCCTTGCCATCGTCCTCGCCGTGGCGTTGTTCGCCGCTGCGACGGTGGTGGCAAAACACCGTTTCTTCCCTCCCGATCCCTCCGACGAACCGCGCGAGGACGTCGCCGAGTACATCTCGATGATGGTGGGCGTGCTGTACGCGCTCGTGCTGGGGCTCGCCCTCGTCTCGGTGTGGGAGACCAGCGACAACGCCTCCTCCCACGTGCAGGCGGAAGCAGGCGCCCTGCATCAGACGTACCTGGTGGCGGACGCCCTGCCGCCCGACGGACAGCGCGAGGTGCGCACCATCGCCGAGCAGTACGCCCGGCACGTCGTCGACGCGGAGTGGCCCAAAATGGCGGCCCGCGAAGGCCTCGGCTCCGACGGCTGGACGATGCTGGGCCGGCTGCGCGCGGCGACCCGGATCCCGGCCAACGCCACTCCCGCGCAGCAGATCGCGGCCCAGGAACTCCTCGCTCAGCTCAGCACGCTCGACGAGGCACGGCGCGGCCGCGAGGAGGACGCCCAGAGCAGCCTCTCACCCGTCCTGTGGGTCGGGCTGATCCTGGGCGGAGTGCTGACGGTCGCCTTCATGTTCCTCTTCGGCATCCAGCGCAACTTCACCCACATCGTGATGGTGATGGGCCTCGCCGCGCTCATCACCTTCCTCGTCCTGCTCATCCACGAACTGGACGCCCCGTTCGGCGGCTACCTCGGCACCGACAGCTCGGCGTTCACCCGCTACTTCCCGGTATGAGCCGCACCCCGCACACCGGATGCGGCTCCCACCCATCGGTACGACTCGGCGACGCCGAGCAGGGCCGATGGCGCTCCCCCCGACGCCGGCCGGGGGCCCGCCGCGGCCGGTTTCCTTCGTTGGGCACGAGGGCAGGCGGACGTCATGGATCAGTCGGAAGCGCCGGTGCTGGGAGCCTTGTCCGCCTACCACGAGAGCGGTCGGGCACCCTTCACCCCGCCGGGTCACAAGCAGGCGCGCGGCGCGGATCCCCGGGTGCGGAAAATCCTGCGGGACGCGGTGTTCCACTCGGACGTACTGGCCATGTCGGGGCTCGACGACCGGCGTTCCTCCAACGGCGTGCTGGAAGAAGCGCAGAAACTCATGGCCGACGCCGTCGGCGCCGAGCACACCTTCTTCTCCACCTGCGGCAGCTCCCTCTCGGTGAAGGCGGCCATGCTGTCGGTCGCGGGCCCGCACGGATGGGCTCGGGCCTTGAGCAGGGCTCGGTGTTCCACCTCCAGGGCGACCTGGTGCGCCCCGAAGGCGACCCGGTGCGCCCCGAAGTCCTCAAGAACCGCGAGGGCGGAGATGCTGACGCCGTACCCGCCGGGCATCCCCGCCGTGCTGCCCGGGGAACGCATCGACGCGGACATCGTGAGGTACCTGCGCAGCGGCGTCGATGCGGGGATGGTCGTGCCGGACGCGGTGGACACCGAGGTGCGCGGCGTGCGGGTCGTGGCACGGTGACCGCGACGTCGCCCGCGTGCGGGATGCCCGTCGGCCTCTTGGCGTGCCCGCGCCGGGATGTGGTCTTACGACAGAAGACAGCACAATGTGAGTGATCGCCTGCACCGACCGGACCTGACCGCAAGGGACCATGGTGAGCCGCACTTCCGTACCGTCGCGTTCCGCAGACAACCCGCCGCCGCAGACCCTGCGCGAGTACGCCCTGATCGCCGACGGAGAGCGGGGCGCCCTCGTCGGGCCGCACGGCGACATCGCGTGGATGTGCATGCCCCGGTGGGATTCCGACGCCGTCTTCAGCACCCTCATCGGCGGGCCCGGCCACTACGCGCTCACCCCCGTCGGACGGTACGTCTGGGGCGGGTACTACGAGGACGGCAGCCTCATCTGGCGCAGCCGCTGGATCACCGAGAACGGAATCGTGGAGTGCCGCGAGGCGCTGGCCATGCCGGCGGACCCGCACCGGGCCGTGCTGCTGCGCCGACTGCGTGCCGTCGACGGCGAGGCGCGGGTCACCGTCGATCTGGCACCGGCCGCGGGCTTCGGCGCCGACCGCTCCCAGCTGCCGCACCGCGCCGAGGACGGCACCTGGGGCGCCCGTACCGGAAACCTGCGCTGGCGCTGGAGCGGCGTGCCCGAGGCGCACACCACCCGGTACGGTCACCGCGGCGGTCTGACGGCGGCCCTGACGCTCCAGCCGGGCGAGGAGCGTGACCTCGTACTGGAAATCTCGGAGCAGCCCCTGCCGGACGCACCGGACGCCGACCGCTTGTGGAGCGGAACGAAAGAGTCCTGGGCCCGCGAAGTCCCCTCCCTGGAACACACCCTCGCGCCCGAGGACGCCCGCCGTGCCTACACCGTGCTGCGCGGCCTCACCAGCGCGTCCGGCGGTATGGTCGCGGCCGCCACCACCAGCCTGCCCGAACGGGCGGACGCCGGACGCAACTACGACTACCGCTACGTCTGGATCCGCGACCAGTGCTATGCCGGCCAGGCCGCGGCCGCCGCGGGCGGGCAGCCCCTGCTCGACGACGCCGTACGTTTCATCTCGGCCCGCCTGCACCAGGACGGGCCGCGGCTCTCGCCCGCCTACACGGTGGACGGAAGCCCCGTGCCCCGGCAGTCCGAGCTGGCGCTGCCGGGCTATCCCGGCGGGGGCAGCCGCATCGGCAACCAGGTCAGCGACCAGTTCCAGCTCGACGCCTTCGGGGAAGCGCTGCTCCTGTTCGCCGCGGCCCACGGGCACGGGCGTCTCGACACCGACGGCTGGCGGGCGGTGGAGATCGCGGTCGACGCCATCGCACGGCGCCGCGACGACGCCGACGCGGGCATCTGGGAACTCGACGCACAGCACTGGACCCACAGCCGGCTCATCTGTGTCGCGGGACTCCGCGCCGTCGCGCAGGCGGCGCCGTCCGCGAGCAGAGCCGCCGCCTGGGCCTCCCTCGCGGACGTCATCCTCGCGGAGACGACGGCGAACGGCCTTCACCCGTCGGGCCGTTGGCAGCGGTCCACGAGCGACCCGTCCCTGGACGCCGCGCTCCTGCTGCCCCCGCTGCGCGGAGCGGTCGCCGCCGACGATCCCCGCACCACCAGCACGCTGAGCGCCTTCACGACGGACCTCACCCGCGACCATTACGCCTATCGCTTCCGGCACGACCAGCGCCCGCTTGAGGAGGCCGAAGGCGCTTTCCTGTTCTGCGGCTATGTGGTGGCCATGGCCGAGCACCAGCAGGGCCACGAGGCCGAGGCCCTGCGCTGGTTCGAACGCAACCGATCGGCCTGCGGGCCGTCGGGCCTGTTCGCCGAGGAGTACGACATCAGCCAGCGCCAGCTCCGCGGCAATCTGCCGCAGGCGTTCGTCCACGCCATCATGCTGGAGAGCGCCGTGCGCCTCGCGGGCCCGCCCGAGCGGAACGCGTGATCGCGCGCCGGTGACGACCGGTGGCGGCGCCCCTACGGCGCGGTCCTCGGGCCGACCCGCGGACGGGGTGGAGCCGAGGACCGCATGCGCCGGAGGCCCGACGCGCCAGCGCCCGCCCGCGGGCAGGTGTCAGGCGTCAGGGGCAGAGGCCGGGCTCAGGTGTGCAGGCGGCTGTTGGCGCCGTCGTGGCTGTCGGCGCTCTCGTCGTCGAACCAGTAGTCACCGGCCGCCAGATAGCGGAACGCGTGCGTGCTCCTGTCGGGCAGCTCCACCGTGACCGCCCGCTTGCCGTCCTTGCGGGCCCGCAGTTCGTGGGTGCCGGGCCGCCAGTCGTTGAAGTCTCCGACGACGCTGACAGGGCCGGGCGGGGCGTCGACAGGGAGCACGAACGTGATCTCGATGCTGTCGTTGCGCCGCTTGCGTTCCAGCACGGAAACCTCCTGAGGGTGGGTGGGGTTGGGCCCATCCTGGGGCCAGGACCGCCGGCCCGCACTCCGGCAGCCGCGCGCACCGTCCCGGGGGCGCCCGAACGGTCGAACGCGACCGGTGGCGGCCGGGCGGTGCGGCCGTGACGAGGTCGAACGCGACCGGTGGCGGCGGGACGGCCGTGGTGAGGTCGACCTCTCGGGAACGGGCGATGCGATGTATGGCGCTTTCCGCGGCGGGTAGCCGCACTGCGAAGGTGATCCCACGAGGAAGGGGTTCGCTGTGACGATCGCGCGAGAGATCATGACCAGTGGTGCCGAGTGCGTCGGCGCGCACGAGAGCGTTCTGGACGCGGCCCGCAAGCTGGCCGAGCTGGGCGTCGGTGCGCTGCCGATCTGCGGCAGTGACGAGCGCCTGAAGGGCATGCTGACCGACCGGGACATCGTGATCAAGGTCCTGGCCAAGGGCAAGGACCCGGCGAAGACCGAGGCCGGGGAGCTGGCTCAGGACGAGGCGGTGACCATCGGCGCCGACGACGACGTCGAGGAGATCCTGCGCACGATGACCGAGCACAAGGTGCGTCGGCTGCCCGTCATCGACGGACACCAACTGGTCGGAATCGTGGCCCAGGCCGATGTGGCCCGTGCGCTGCCCGATCCCCAGGTCGGCGACCTCCTCCAGGCGCTGTCGAGCGACTGACGTCCGGGGGAGCAAGGGGTGGCGGGTGCGTGTTCCGCGACCACCGGGACGGCGTTGCCCGGGCCCGGAAGGGGCGGCGCCCACCCGGGCTCGTCACGGCGGGTGACGATTCGGGATGCGTACGCGGTGCGGTGCTGGTTCGCTGAAGGGGCTTGCTGTCGGCGAGAACACGGCCACCGTGTGCCGCGCGGCGTGCCGGGGCGCCAGGATGCCAGGAGCCCTGCGTGTCGCGGACCGGAGGCGCGTTCGTGGGGCCCCTGGCGTCCTGGCGCGTCGTCTCCGGACGTGGCCGTCGCGCCGGCGTCCCGGCGACGGCGGCCGGAGCCCGACCCACGTCCAAGGAGCCCGCCATGTCGGCCACTCACCAGAGCCACGAGCAGCGCGGCCATGACGACGCCCCCGACACCGCCGCGGCCTTCACGCGGCTGAGAACGCTCGCTCCGGGCCCGGAGTACGACGCGCTGCGGCACGACCTCGTGGCCCAGTGGCTCCCGATGGCGCAGCGCCTGGCGCTCAGATACCGCGACCGCGGCGCCGAGACCGATGACCTCTACCAGGTCGCCGCCATGGGTCTTGTCAAGGCGGTGGACCGCTACGAGGTCACGCGGGGCCCGTTCGAGGCGTACGCGATCCCGACCATCAACGGCGAGCTCAAGCGGCACTTCCGTGACGCCCTGTGGGCGGTCCATGTCCCGCGCCGGGTGCAGGACATCCGGAACAAGGTCCGGGTCGCCCGCCAGGAACTCAAGGCCACCCGGCCCGGCGAGCCCACCGTCGCCGAACTCGCCGCCCGGTGCGGACTGGACGAGCAGGACGTACGCGACGGCCTGGAAGCGCTCGACTCCTTCAAGAGCCTCTCGCTTGAGGCGGAGGCCCGGACGGAGGGCGGCGACGGAGGCAACCGGCTGTCCTTGACGGACACCCTCGGCGCCACCGACCCCGGGTTCGACGCCGTCGTCGACCGCGAAGCGATCAAGCCCGCACTCAGAGCCCTCCCGGAACGGGAGTCGAGGATCCTCTACATGCGGTTCTTCAACGACATGACGCAGCATCAGATCGCGACGGCGCTCGGCATCTCGCAGATGCACGTCTCGCGGCTCCTGAACAGCACCTGCGCGCGCCTGCGCGACGAGGCGCTGGCGGAACACCGGGTCGGCGCGGCCTGAGACCTGACACATCGTCACACAGGGAGTCACCATGGCGGACAGCAGCAAGAAGGGCCGCGGCAAGGGCAAGGCGAAGGATGTTCCGGTCGGCGTCCCGGCCGGTGAGTCCATGAGCTCCCCGGGCGACGCCGACGAGGTCAAGGAGCGGGTGAAACAGGCCCGGGCGGACATCGAGGGCCGGCCCCGCCCGGCCCGCCCCGCGGAGCCCGGCGGAAAAAAGGCGTAACCGGCCATGCACGGATCGCGCCGGGGCGTGTCACCCGCACGCGCGATGGCGGCCGCCCTCCCGAAGTGTCGGGGGCGGACGACCGGATGGCGCGATCAGGTCCATGGCGAGCGGCATGCCTGGCGGCCGGAAAGGCGCTGCCGTAATGTGCCCTACGCCTTTTCAGCTATTACTCGCACTCTTTGCCGGCCGCTTCGGCGGCCACTCGTCACGGGGGGTCTCAATGGTGGAGGACATGGTCAGGACCTGGGCCGAGGGCTGGGCCGTCTCGCGGCGGACGCCCGCACCCGTCGAGTGGCCCTGGGGCGTCCACATCCAGGTCGCGGACGACCCGCACGAGGTGGGACGCCATGTACTGCCCCGGGCCGAAGAGGAGTTGGTCCGCGCGGCCACGGCCTGCGTCACGCAGCCGCGCACCTGGTTGAAGACGCCCATCGAGCCGGAGGACCTTGAGCCGTGGCTCCCCGACGGCTGGGTGGTGGCCTGGCAGGACACGGGCCACCTCATGGCCGTGGACCTGCTGGCCGCGCGGCTGGACGTTCCCGAGGGGTACGCCGTTCGGGTCGAGCAGGCCGGGACGGTGGTCCATGTGAACGTCCTGCACGCCGCCTCGGGCGAACGGGCGGCCAAGGGGCAGATGGCCGTCCTCGGGGAGAGCGTCGTCATCGACCGCGTACGCACCGAAGACGCCCACCGGCGCAAGGGGCTCGGCAAGGTGGTGATGCGCGCCCTTGCCAACCGTGCCCTGGACGGCGGCGCGGTGCTGGGTGTGCTCGGCGCGACCGACAGCGGGCGCGCCCTGTACGAGACGCTGGGCTGGAAGAAGCACGCCACGCTGGCGGAGGGCGTTTACCGGCCCGCGAGCACCGGCGTCTGAGGAAGGGTCACCTCCCGGATGCCCGCCCCGCGCCAAGCCGCGCCCGTGACCGCGCGACGCCCTACAGGTCCTGCTTGCCCGCGCGCTGGGCCCGGGCCATCAAGGCGTCTCTGAGGGCGAAGACGGCGGCACGGTCGGCCTCACGGGCGAACCGTTCGAGCAGTTCGGCCGCGCCGGGATCCGGCCCGCCCTCCATCGCTTCGACGAGGGTGGCGATACTCGGCCACGGGTCGCTGGAATGGCTATCGTCCACGGGATGTCCGGTTCTGTCGCAGATCAAGGTCGGCATCCGCCCCAAGGGACTACTCATACCAGGACCGGGCCGCCCCTGGTGCCCGGTGGCGGCCCGAACCACCATATGGACCATGCGGTTCCGGTCCCCGGCTTCCGGCCCCCGGGGTCCTGGGCGCGGGGAATGTCAGACCCGCTGGGCACGGTGGAGAAGAGTGTGGAGCCCATGGGGCCGCAGCGCCGCGCGGGCGGCGTTCGCGCCCGGGGCGCCGTGGACGCCGCCGCCCGGATGCGCGGCCGCCGAGGCCAGGTAGAGGCCCTTGACCGGGGTCTCGGGCCGCCCGGTGCCGGGCACCGGGCGGAAGATGGCCTGCTGGTGCAGGGCGGTGGTGCCGTTGTTGATGGCGCCCAGATGCAGGTTCTCGTTCATGGCCTGGAGCGTCGTGGGGGCCAGGATGCGCCGGGCGCGGATCAGCGAACGAAAGCCCGGCGCGTAGCGCTCCACCTGTTCCTCGACCCGGTCGGCCATGGCCTGTTGTTCCCGGGCGTCCCACCGGCCGGTGATGCCGTCGGGTCCGGCGTCGGAGGTGATGTCCTGCGGCACATGCGTATAGGCCCACGCCGACTCCGTACCCGAGGGCGAACGACTGGGGTCGGCGGTGGTCATCTGGCCGACCAGGGCGAACGGATCGCTGGGCACCTGTCCCATCGCGATCTGCGAGGCGAACCGGGTCAGGCCGTCGACGCCGTCGGCGAGGTGGACCGTGCCCGCGCCATGGGCCCCCGGCGCCGTCCACGGCACGGGACCCGAGAGCGCCCAGTCGACCTTGAACGTCGCGAAGTCCCACTGAAAGCGCGTCAGATCCCGCACGAGACGGGACGGAAGGTGTTCCTCGCCCACGAGTTCCCGGTACAGGGCGGGTGCCGAGACGTCGGCGAGCACCGCCCTGCGGGCCCGGACGGTCTCCCCGTGCGCGGTCCTGACGCCCACCGCGGTGCCGCCGCGTACGACGACGGATGCGACGCGTTCGCCGCAGCGCACGACGACTCCGCGTTTTTCGAGACGGCTCACGAGCGCCGCGGTCAGAGCGCCCGCACCGCCGACCGGAACGGGAAAGCCGTGGCTCTGACCGAGCATCGACATCAGCCAGCCGAAGCCCCCGCTGACCGCGGACTCGGGGGCCATGTCGGCGTGCAGGGCGCAGCCGGCCAGCAGCAGCCGGCCCCCCTCGCCCGCGAACTCCTCCTCGCCCAGGCGCCGTACGGGCAGCGCCAGCTTCCGGGCCAGCCGCAGGCCGCCCGGGGCGCGGAGCTTCGCCGCCAGCCGCAGCCCGGCGCGGACCGGCGGGAAGGGGGTGAACAGGGACTGCACCACGTCCGGACCCACCCGGCACCACATGTCGTACATGTCCTGCCAGGCCTGGCCGTCGGACGGGCTGAATTCGGCCAACCCGGCCGCGGTGTCCCGCACGTGCCGCTCCAGCACCGCGCACCTGCCGTCCCGCAGCGGGTGGGCCAGGACACGCGGAGCGTGCGTCCAGCGCAGGCCCTCGGCCGCGAGGTCGAGGCGGGACAGGACCGGGGAGGCGACCGCCAGGGGATAGAACGCGCTGAAGAGGTCCGAGACGTAGTCGGGGTGCACGCCGCGGTCGCTGCGCACCGCGCCGCCCGGCTCCTCCTGCGCCTCCAGGACCTCCACGCTCCAGCCGGCGTCGGCCAGTACGTTCGCGGCCACAAGGCCGTTCGGGCCGGCGCCGATCACCACGGCGTCAGGCATGGCTGACCTTGACGCCGTCCTCCTGCTCGACGACCTTGGCCAAACGGGCCAGCATGCCCCGGTGCCGGAGCTGGAGCAGGACCTCGGTCGCGGGATTGTGCAGGGTGCCGCCCAGGCCGCGCAGCGGGTGCTCGTCGCAGATCGCCAGGGTGCCCGTTCCCCACGGCCTGAGCTGGAGGAAGATCCTCGCACTGCCCAGTGCCTTGAAACTGGCCTCCAGCTCCAGTTCCCTGCACGGTTCGCTGTGGCGGACCGTCGTCGTGCCGTCCCCGGACCACGGGCCCAGGCGCAGGGTGAACCGCAGCCGCGCGCCCGTCTCCGGCCAGGACCGGTCGATGGGCGACGACTTGTCGGGCCCCACCACCCAGTCCCCGTACCGTTCGGGATCGGCGAGCACCGCCCACACCGCGGCGGGGGAGCGCTGGATCAGCTGATGGCGGATGGCCATGAGAGGGGGTCCTCCTTGCCGACGTGGCTGTGCCACGCATACGGGGCCCGAGCGCGAGAAGCGGATGGGCGGGCGCGGGGCCGGGTGGTCAGAGACACGACGTACCCCTTCGCCGCCCACTCAAGCCCATGGTGCGCGCCCGAAGGAGAGCTCGCATCCTGCCCGGCCGCAGCACCACGGGCCCGGGGCGATCACCGAGCTGCGTGACGCGCCGGTGGACCACCGGCCGTTTCGCCGCCCGGTTCCTCACCCGGCCGGCCGACACCTGACACCGGTGATTGCGGCGGTACACAGCCGCGTGCTCCAGCGGGCCCGCCCTCCACGTGCGGCATCCGAAGACGCTCACCACACTGGGACAGGCGACCCAGGGCGCCGCCCGTCCCGCACCGGAGGAGTGTCACCGTGGCCGAACAACCCTCGTCCCTACGAGCCCCCGGCGAGATCCGGGTCGCCTCGGTACCCGCGGGCCATGTGTATGTGCGGCACTGCTCCGCACCCGAGGCCGACGGTGTGCGGCGCCTCACCGACCCACGGCCCAACGGCGCGCCGAGCACATCGCAACGCTGGTGGCCCCCGGTCATGCTCGACCCCGACTGGGTGAGCGCCCACCACGAGGACTTCGACGTCTTCCACCTGCACTTCGGGTTCGACGCGCAGAGCCCCGCCCAGCTGGCCGCCCTCGTGGACACCCTGAAGCGGCACGGCAAACCGCTCGTCTACACGGTGCACGACCTGCGCAACCCGCACCAGCTCGACCCCGCGACCCACGACGCCGCCCTGAACGTCGTCATCCCGGCAGCGGACCACCTCATCACGCTCACCCCGGGGGCCGCCGAGACCATCAGCGGCCGCTGGAACCGGACGGCGACCGTCCTGCCGCACCCCCATGTGGTGGACCTGCCGCTGCTGGCTCACCAAAGGCCCGCCCACGACCAGTTCCGGGTGGGCGTGCACGCCAAGAGCCTGCGGCCCAACATGTCCGTCCTGCCCGTCGTGCGGGTGCTCGCCGACACCGTGGCCGAACTCGCGGACGCGGAGTTCCAGGTGAACATCCACCGGGACGTGGCCGACCCCGACGCCCCGGCTTACGCACCCCAACTCATCGACGCCCTACGGGACTTGGCGCACCGCGGGCGGCTCACGCTCACCATCCACGACTACTTCGACGACGAGCAGCTGTGGGACTACCTGGCCTCACTCGACCTGTCCGTGCTGCCCTATCTGTTCGGCACCCACTCCGGGTGGCTTGAGGCGTGTCACGACCTCGGCACCGCGGTCGCGGCCCCGGACTGCGGGTTCTACGCCCAGCAGCGCCCCTGCCTGACGTACGGACACACCCAGGAGGGCGGCCTCGACGAGGAGTCCCTGCGCAAGGCCGTACTGCGGGCCTACGAGGAGAGGCCGGCGCCCCGGGCCACCGCCCGGCACCGTACGCAGGAGCGCACCGAACTCGCCGCCGCCCACCGCGCCCTCTACGCCCGCCTGCTGCGATGAGCACGCTGCGGGTGGCCCTGATCGCGTCCGCGCGCTTTCCGATCAACGAGCCGTTCGCCGGGGGGCTCGAAGCACACACCTGGGGCCTGGCCCACGCCCTGAGCCGGCGCGGACACCACGTGGAACTCTTCGCCGCGCCCGGCTCCGACCCCGCGCTCGAAGCGCGCGAACTGCCCGTGCGCCGCGTGGCGTTGAGCTCGGCGGCCCGCTCGGACGCCAGCATGCCGAGCACCACGTGGATGGAGGAACACCACGCCTATCTGGGCCTGATGCTGGACCTGGCACGGGACGGCGAGCACCGCTTCGACGTCGTGCACAACAACAGCCTGCACTACCTGCCCGTCGCGATGGCGTCGGCGCTGCGGGTCCCGGTGATCACCACCCTGCACACGCCGCCCACGCCCTGGCTGGAGTCGGCCATCCAGACCCAGGACGCCTGCCCGGTCGTCTTCACCGCGGTCAGCCGCTTCACGGCGTTCGCGTGGCAGCCGACGGTGCCCGAGGCCCTGGTCGTACGCAACGGCATCGACACCGACTTCTGGACGCCGGGCCCCGGCGGATCCGACCTGGTGTGGTCCGGGCGCATGGTCGCGGAGAAGGGCCCGCATCTGGCCATCAGGGCGGCCCGCGCGGCGGGCGTGCCGCTGCGGCTGGCGGGACCCATGTCCGACGAGCGGTACTTCGAGGAAGAGGTCGCACCCCTGCTCCAGGACGACGTCCAGTACGTCGGCCACCTCGACCGCAAGGAGCTGGCCCAGCTCCTCGGGACGGCGGCCGCCGCCCTGGTGACGCCCAGCTGGGACGAGCCGTACGGTCTCGTCGTCGCCGAGGCGCTGGCCTGCGGCACACCCGTCTGCGGCTTCGACCGCGGCGCCCTGGCGGAAATCCTCACCCCCGACTGCGGTCTGCTCGCCCCGCCCGCAGACGTGGCGGCCCTCGCCGCGCTCATCCCGCGTGCCATGCGCCTCGACCGCAGGCAGGCCCGGCGCAGGGCCGAGCGGTTCTGCTCCATCGAGCGCACCGCCGACGCCTACACCACCCTGTACGAGAAGGTGACGCGTTGATCGGCTACTACGTCCACCACCAGGGCCGCGGCCATCTGCACCGCGCGCAGTGCATCGCGGCGCATGTGGCGGGGCCCGTCACCGTCCTGTCGTCGCTGCCCCGGCCCAGGGACTGGCGGGGGCCCTGGGTCCCGCTGCCCGCGGACACCGCCGACGACCCCCTCGACCACACCGCCCGAGGACGTCTGCACTGGGTGCCGGTGCACCACCGGGGACATCGCGAACGCATGGGGATCATCGCCGAGTGGATCAGACGGGAGTGCCCCGCCCTGTTCGTCAGCGACGTATCGGTGGAGGCCGCCACCCTTGCGCGGCTCATGGGGATCCCGGTCGTCGTCGCGGCCATGCGCGGTGACCGCCTGGACGCGGCGCACCGCCTCGGCTACGACCTCGCGGACGCCCTCATCGCCCCCTGGCCCCGCTCCCTGCCCGAACCGGGCTGGCCCGCGCACTGGCGCGCCAAGGCCCTGCACACCGGAAGCATGTCGCGCTACGACGGCCGGCCACGCCCCGCGGCCCGCGCCGGCCGCGAACGGGCCCGTAACGACGTCGTCGTGATGCTCGGCGCCGGCGGCGCCGAGGTCACCCCCGACCAGCTGCGCGAGGCCGCACACGCCACTCCCGACTGGTCGTGGACCGTGCTCGGCGGCCCCGGCGCGCCCTGGATCGAGGACCCCTGGGCGCTGCTGTGCCGCGCCGCCGTCGTCGTCACCCACGCAGGACAGAACGCCATCGCGGAATGCGCGGCGGCCCGCGTGCCCGCCGTCGTCATCCCGCAGGAGCGCCCCCACGGTGAACAGCACGCCACCGCACGGGCGTTGCGCTCGGCTGGCCTCGCCACCGTGCGGGACACCTGGCCCGGCCCCCGGGAGTGGCCCGCCCTGCTCGCGGAAGCGGCCGCCCGGCCGGAGCACTGGGACCGCTGGTCCTTCGGCGACGGCGCCGAGCGGGCGGGGCGCCTGCTCACCGAGCTGGCCGGCCGCCCGACGAGGCAGGCCACATGCGCACCGCGGTGATCACTCCCGCCGCCGGCCGGCACAGCCACCTGCTGCTCCAGCAGGACGGGCTCGCCACCGGCGTGCGCACCCCCGACCACTACGTGGTCGTCTCCATGGACGACCCGGAGATCGGCCCGCTCACCGCCGGGCGGGAGCCCACCGCGGACGTGATCACCGTGGCGCTGGCCGAGGGCCGCCTGCCGCTGGCCGCCGCCCGCAACGCGGGAGCCGTGCGCGCCCTGGACGGCGGCGCGGACCTCCTGGTCTTCCTCGACGTGGACTGCGTACCCGGGCCGCTCCTCCTGGACGGCTACGCCCGCGCGGCCGAGGACGACGCGCTGCTGTGCGGAACCGTCGCCTACCTGCCGCCCCCGCCGCCCGGGGGCTACGACCTGACCGCACTGGCCGGCCTGGCACCCCCGCACCCGGCACGCCCGGCGCCCGCCGAGGGCCAGATCCTGCGCGGGGGAGACCCGAACCTGTTCTGGTCGCTGTCGTTCGCCCTCACCGCGAGCACCTGGGACCGCGTCGGCGGGTTCTGCGAGTCGTACACCGGATACGGCGGCGAGGACACCGACTTCTGCGCCACGGCCGCCCGCCGCGGGGTGGACCTGTGGTGGGTGGGCGGCGCCCCCGCCTACCACCAGCACCATCCGACCCATGAGCCGCCCGTCCAGCACCTCGACGACATCCTCAGGAACGGGGCGCTCTACAAACGGCGTTGGGGCAGCTGGCCGATGGCCGGCTGGCTCCGCGCGTTCGAGGCGCTCGGCCTCGCCGTGTACGACGCAGGCGCCGACACATGGCACAGGCGATGAGGCGGCGAAGGCGCCGCGGGGCCCGTGACGGCCACGCGCGGGAAAGCACCCGCGATGCCGGTTCGCGGCCTGCGCCCGGGGCACGCGCGATCTGTGTGAAAGGTGCGGTTATGAGCGATCTGAGGCGACACACCCACAAGGAGGCATCATGAGGGCACTCACCTGGCACGGCAGGCGCGACGTACGCGTCGACACCGTGCCCGACCCCACCATCCAGGACAGCGACGACATCGTCGTCAAGGTGACGACGACCGGTCTGTGCGGGTCCGACCTGCACCTCTACGAAGTTCTCGGCCCGTTCCTCGACCCGGGCGACATCCTCGGACATGAACCGATGGGCATCGTCGAGGAGGTGGGTCCCGACGTCACCGCGCTCAAACCGGGGGACCGGGTGGTGATCCCCTTCAACGTCTCGTGCGGGACCTGCTTCATGTGTGCCCAGGGCCTGCACTCGCAGTGCGAGACCACCCAGGTGCACGAACACGGCACGGGCGCCTCGCTGTTCGGCTACACCAAGCTCTACGGACAGGTCCCGGGCGGCCAGGCCCAGTACCTGCGCGTCCCCTTCGGCAACACGCTGCCCATCCGGGTTCCCGAAGGCCCCTCGGACGAGCGGTTCGTCTACCTCTCCGACGTCCTGCCCACGGCATGGCAGGCCGTCGAGTACGCGGCCATCCCGCCCGGCGGCAGCGTCGCAGTCCTCGGCCTCGGCCCCATCGGCGACATGAGCGCCCGCATCGCCGCCCACCGCGGCGCCGGGACCGTCATCGGCATCGACCTCGTACCGGAGCGGCTGGAGCGGGCCCGCCGCCGCGGCCTGCACACCCTCGACCTCACGGAGTGCGGCGACGGCCTCACCGACGCCGTACGCGAACTCACCGGCGGCCGCGGGCCGGACGCCGTCATCGACGCGGTGGGCATGGAAGCACACGGCAGCCGTGTCGCGGCCGCCGCCCAGGGCATGACGTCCTTCCTGCCCGACGCACTGGCATCGGCCATGATGAAGCGCGCCGGAATCGACCGGCTCTCCGCGCTCTACACGGCGATCGACCTCGTCCGCAGGGGAGGCACGATCTCCATCTCCGGTGTCTACGGCGGCGCGGCCGACCCGATGCCCCTGCTGACCATGTTCGACAAGCAGCTCCAGGTGCGCATGGGCCAGGCCAACGTCCGGCGCTGGGTCGACGACATCATGCCGCTCCTGACCGACGGCGACCCCCTGGGAGTCGAGGACTTCGCCACGCACCGCGTCACCCTTGAGCAGGCGCCCGACGCGTACGAGATGTTCCAGAAGAAGCGCGACGGCGCCGTCAAAGTCCTCTTCACCCCGTGAGGACGCGCTCCCGGGGACGTGATCGGGCCGTCCCCGGGAGAGGGAGCGTTCATCCATGAAGAGCGGGTACGCGGCGTGGACGGCACACGCCACGCCACGTACCGGGCAGATGCCATGGGCCCCTGCGGATGCGGGTGACAACCGCCCGTGGTCCGTTTGAGGTTCACGGCCCAACGGTCATGGCTGAGGTGTCCTGACCACCGCCACTGGGAGAGAGCATGACGACAGAACACCCGAGCGCAGACTCCACCGCGAGCGACAGCCTGCCGGGCAGGCCCGGGCCGGTGTCGCCGCCCGTGGCCGAGCCCACCCGGCCCGCCGAACCGCTGCCCCCGAAGCCGGATCAGCAGGGCCCGGAAACCGTGAGCCCCACCGGCCAGGCCACGGGCGCCGATCCGGCACGCATGGCGCAGAGCGGCGCGTACCTCACCACGGCCCAGGGAACGCGGGTGTACGACAGCGACCACTCCCTGAAGGCCGGGCCGCGGGGGCCGGTCCTGATCCAGGACCATCATCTGCGCGAGAAGATCACCCACTTCGACCATGAGCGGATCCCGGAACGAGTGGTGCACGCGCGGGGCGCCGCCGCCCACGGAGTCTTCCAGGGCTACGGCACCGCGAGCGAGGTGAGCAAGGCGGCCTTCCTGGCCGAGGGTGTGGAGACGCCGGTCTTCGTCCGGTTCTCCACCGTCCTCGGCTCGCGCGGATCGTCCGACACGGTGCGCGACACCCGTGGTTTCGCGACGAAGTTCTACACCGACGAAGGGACCTTCGACCTCGTCGGCAACAACATTCCGGTCTTCTTCATCCAGGACGCGATCAAGTTCCCGGACATCGTGCACGCCGCCAAGCCGCACCCCGACCGGGAGATCCCGCAGGCCCAGAGTGCCCACGACACGTTCTGGGACTTCGTGTCCCTGCACACCGAGGCCACCCACCACACGCTGTGGAACATGTCCGACCGAGGCATCCCGCGCTCCTACCGGATGATGGAGGGCTTTGGGATCCACACGTTCCGGCTGGTCAACACCGCCGGTGAGAGCGTGCTCGTGAAGTTCCACTGGAAGCCGAAGCTGGGCGTGCACTCCCTGGTCTGGGAGGAGGCGCAGCTCATCAACGGAATGGACCCCGACTTCCACCGCCGCGACCTGTTCGACGCGATCGAAGCGGGCGCCTTCCCGCAGTGGGAACTCGGGATCCAGGTCTTCCCCGACACCCCTGAGCAGACCTTCGAGGGGATCGACCTTCTCGACCCCACCAAGATCGTCCCCGAAGAGCTCGCCCCTGTGCAGCCCATCGGCCTGATGACCCTGAACGCCAACACCAAGAACTACTTCGCCGAGACCGAACAGGTCGCCTTCCACCCAGGACATCTGGTCCCGGGCATCGACGTCACGGACGACCCGCTGCTCGCCGGACGCCTCTTCTCCTACCTCGACACGCAGATCAGCCGGCTCGGCGGGCCCAACTTCGCGCAGATTCCGATCAACCGGCCGCACGCGCCCGTCAACGACATGCTCCGCGACGGCATGCACCAGAGCGCCGTGCACACCGGCGTCGCGCCCTACCGGCCCAACAGCCTGGACGGCGGATGCCCCTTCCTCGCCGGCGCCGACATGAGCGCCTTCATCGAGACCCCGGTGCGCATCCCGGAAGCGAGCAAGGTCCGCGAGGCGCCCGCCTCGTTCGCGGACCACTTCAGCCAGCCCCGGCTCTTCTGGCTCAGCATGAGCGCCCCGGAGCGCGAGCACATCATCGCCGCGTACACCTTCGAACTGGGCAAGTGCTTCGAACAGGCCGTCAGGGAACGCAACCTGCAAGTGCTGGCCAACATCGACCCGGAGCTGTGCGAGCAGGTCGCCGCGGGCCTCGGTCTGCCGGCCCCCGAAGCCACCGTGCCGCTCGCCCCGGCCGAGCCGAGCCCCGCCCTGTCGCAGCTCGGCAACACCTGGCCGACGGACGGCCGGGTCATCGGCATCGTCGCCGACGCCGCCGCCGACCTGGACGGCGTACGAAGTGTGCGGCAGGCCGTCCTTGACGCCGGCATGGTCCCCCTCGTCATCGCGCCGACCGGCGGTACCCTCGGCTCCGACGGCGATCCGATCGCCGTCCAGCGGACCTTCGCCACCGCCCGGTCCGTCGAGTACGACGCGCTCCTGTTCGCGGGATCGCCCGAGCCCGGCGCCGACGCCTACGGCGCACGCGACGCCAAGGCGGGCGCCCCCGCCTCGCGGGGGGCCGACCCGCGCGTCCTGCTGCTGCTCACCGAGGCGTACCGGCACGGCAAGGCGATCGGCGGCTGGAACGACGCACGCGGTCTCTTCGACGCGTCCGGCATCGGCGCGGACGAGCCCGGCATCGTGGTGGGTGACACCGGTTCGGCGGTCGTGGAGAGCGTCCGGGGCGCCCTTGCCGAGCACCGGGCGTGGGACAGGTTCCCGCCCGCTCTCTGAGGCACGGGCTCCGGGGCACGGGCTCTGGGGAACGGGCTCCGGGGCACGGGTCCTCAGGGGCCCGCGCAGCCGAAAGCCGGGTGCCCGCACCGATGGTGCGGGCACCCGGCCGTTTGTCGTGCCGGGCGAGGGGCGAGCACACGGCGCACCGTCGCGGCCACCACGAGAACGCCCTCGCCGCTCGGACCCTCAGTCGGCCAGGGCGGTGATGCGGGCGCACTCCCGCACGACCGACTCCAGGTTCTCGTGCTGCCGGTAGATCTCGCGCTGGCGCTCCGCGCCCGTGCCCCGCTCCGTCAACCGGGCCAGTGTGCGACGTACCCGCTCCAGGTCACCGCTGTCCGCAAGGGCGTCCTCCACATGGGCCACGAGCGCCGAGACCACGCTGGACGCGGGCTTTTCGCGCATCGTGCGGGGGTCGACGAGCGTGCCGGTGAGGCCCGAGCGCGCGGCCCGCCACGACGCGAGGCGCAGCAGGCCGGCACTGACCGGCGCCGGCGGACGCCCGGCGCGCCAGGCCGACGCGGCGGTCTCCACCAGGGCACGCACCAGCGCCGCGATCAGGACGGTGGTGCCCGGCTCAAGACAGACGTCGGCGACGCGGATCTCCACCGTGGGGTAGCGGGCGGAGAGGCGGGCGTCGAAGTAGATCATGCCGTCGTCGCGCAGCGCACCTGTGGCGAGCATCGACTCGACGTGCTGGTGGTAGCGGTCGGCAGAGCCGAAGATCTCCGTCGGCCCGGCGGAGGGCCACCGGTTCCAGACCCGGCTGCGGTAGCTGCTGTAGCCGCTGTCCTCGCCCTGCCAGAAGGGCGAGTTCCCGCTGATCGCGGTCAGCACCGAGAGCCAGGGCCGTATCCGGTCGAGCACGGCGACGCCCTCGTCGTCGGACTCCACCGCCACATGCACATGACAGCCGCAGGTCAGCTGCTCGCGGGCGGTGAGCCCGAAGTTCCGCGCCATCCAGAGGTGGCGCTCCCCGAGGTCCAGCGAGGGCTGCACCGGCACGGGCGAGGTGGCAAGGGCCGCGACCGTGGCTCCCGCCTCCTCGGCGCGGGAGGCGGCCTCCCTGCGACGCTGGACGATCTCCTCCTCGACATCGGCCATCGACGTCAGCGGGCTGGTGGCAAACTCCACCTGTTCCTTCTGCAGTTCCCTCTCGAACCCCTGCTCGTCGTCGTCATCCGCCTCCCGGGGGGAAGGCGGTGAGACGACGACCGTGGACAGCGCCAGAACCTCTCCGGTCCGCGCGCTCACCATGAGCAGTTCTTCTTCCACCCCGACGGTGCGCATGCGCAGTCTCCGATCCGTGCCGGTACCCAGATACAGACGTGTGCCCCGACGGCGGGGACTCATCCGGGGCGCACCGGAACACGGCCGCGGCGCTCCGTCGGCGTACGGGGATCACGGCACGACGCCGGAACACGGCACGACGCCGGAACACGAACCGCGGCGCTCCGTCGGCGTACGGGGATCACGGCACCGCGGGCGGCGTACGGGGATCACGGCGCCGCGGCTGCCGCGGGCGCACGACCGCGTACGGCGCCGGGGTCAGACCGGTTCGACGCCCTGGCCCGCCATGCGGCTCGCCTGTTCGCTCTGCTCCTGGGCCCGGCGAGCCTTGTCCGCGAGACGCTTGCGCTGTTCCGGGTCGGTCGCGCGCTCGGCGGCCTCCTTCCACTCCTGCGCCCGGGCCTCCAACTCGCGGGCACGGCTGCGGTATTCGTCTCCCACGCTCATGATCACTCCTGGGTTGGGCGGTGGAAAAGGGGTCAGCTGCCGGGAGTGCCCGTGACCGCGCTTCCTGCCGTTCGACGACGCGGCGGACGCCGTGCCTTCGCTGACAGCTTGGGTGATCCCGTGGGTGGCAGCATCCGGGGTTCGGCCATGCGCGGGGCGACGAGCGGGCGCCGTGGGTCCGGGTGGTGCCGGCCCGTCGCGGCGACTGTGACCCGGGGCGCGCCGGGCCGGAGTGGCACGGGTTGTGGCGCCCTGCCCGGCGTGTCACGGTGAGGCGACGAGGCAGGCCCCCGCGCCGCCGCGCGCCGATGTCGACGGTGAAGACACGGCCCAGGACCGGCGCCGGAGCGCGCCCTTGGCCGGGCACTCAGGAAGGCAGCGGCACATGAGCGGGAACCACGAAGCGGACGGCGCGCCCTACCGCTCGTCCGGCGACCTCGCCGACCGGTTGGCGCAGGACGCGAGTGACCTCTTCAAGCAGGAGGTCGATCGGTTGCGCGAGCAGGCGACGGCCACCATGAGGCGAGCGGGGCTTGGCACAGCGGCATGTGCCGGCGCCGGGCTGTGCGCCGTGCTCGCGCTGTGGTCGGCGCACCAGAGCGCGCTGCGCACGTTGGAGCGCTCCATGCCGCCCGGGCGGGCGGCCGCGGCCCTCGCCGCCACCTACACGGCGGGTGCCGGAGTCCTCTCGGTGGTCGGGGCGTGGAAACTCAGGGAGGCGGCACGGGCGTCCGGCGACGCGCTGCACCGCGCAGGCGAGGACCTGACGCCGCACTGATCACCGCGCCTCGGCCCCGAGGACCCGGGGCAGGGCCGCGCGGGCGCCCCGAGGTTCCGGGACAGGCCCCCCCGTGCGCGCCCGGAAGTTCCGGGACAGGCCCGCGCCGGCGCCCCGTAGGGCAGTCAGGCGCCTCGGTGGACGTACTGGAAGGCCATCCCGCCGACGCCGGCGCAGAGCACGCCGAAGCCGAGAATGAAGAGCCACAGCCCGAAGACGAGGCCGACCGCGGTCACCGCGGCGCCGAACCCGGTGACGGCGGGGTAGGGGCTGCGGGCGGGAAAGAAGTCGACGGGTCCGGCCCGGTCGGCGATGTGTGCATGACGCAGGTCCTCGGGCCTGTCGCCGCGACGATGGTGATGGTGCGCGAAGAAGAAGCAGATCAGCGACGACATGAGGAACGCCAC
Source organism: Streptomyces sp. NPDC048416 (assembly GCF_043200435.1). Taxonomy (NCBI): domain Bacteria; kingdom Bacillati; phylum Actinomycetota; class Actinomycetes; order Kitasatosporales; family Streptomycetaceae; genus Streptomyces; species Streptomyces sp. NPDC048416. The sequence continues at coordinate 84,538 of NZ_JBICXU010000012.1, read as the reverse complement.
GGTGAGCGCGGCGGTCCCGGCGGGCTCGCGCCCCGACCACCACCCGTAGCCCACCCCGGTGGCGAGGAAGAACACCGCCACCCCCGCGAAGAGATATGCCTCGGCTTTCATGGAACGCCTCTCCTAGGGGGTGTCTGGTGGATCAGGGTCGGTCAGGGTGCGGCGCCTGGTGCGGTGCATCGCAAGGCGCCGGAACGTCGTGATAGCGGAGCTATCGGGGCGTTTCGGCAACGCCGCGAGGTGCCGTGCCAGGCGCCGCACCCCCGGCCATGATCCACCAGACACCCCCTAGAGGGGGTCGGGGGTCGCCTGTCCGCGCGGCGTCGCCGGGACCGGCAGAGCCGCGACCTCCGGGTGGTGCAGATCGAAGGCGGGGGAGTCGGAGCGGACGCGGGGCATCGCGTGGAAGTTGTGCCGCGGTGGCGGGCAGGATGTGGCCCACTCCAGCGACCGCCCGTACCCCCACGGGTCCTCTACGCCGACCAGGGGCGCCCGGGCCGCCGTCCTCCACACGTTGTACAGGAACGGCAGGGTGGAGAGCCCGAGCAGGAACGCGCCGATGGACGACACGGTGTTGAGGAGCGTGAAGCCGTCCGCGGAAAGGTAGTCGGCGTAACGGCGCGGCATCCCTTCGGCGCCGAGCCAGTGCTGCACGAGGAAGGTCGTCTGGAACCCGACGAACAGCGTCCAGAAGTGGATCTTGCCCAGGCGCTCGTCGAGCAGGCGCCCGGTCCACTTGGGCCACCAGAAGTAGAACCCGCCGAACATCGCGAACACCACCGTCCCGAACAGGACGTAGTGCAGGTGCGCGACCACGAAGTAGGAGTCGGTGACGTGGAAGTCGAGCGGTGGCGAGGCCAGCAGCACACCGCTGAGGCCGCCGAAGAGGAACGTGACGAGGAAGCCGATCGACCACAGCATCGGCGTCTCGAAGGAGAGGGCGCCGTGCCACATCGTGCCGATCCAGTTGAAGAACTTCACCCCGGTCGGTACGGCGATCAGAAACGACATCAGGGAGAAGAACGGCAGCAGCACCGCCCCGGTGGCAAACATGTGGTGGGCCCACACCACCGCGGAGAGCGCCGTGATCGTGATGGTGGCTCCCACCATGCCCACATAGCCGAAGGTGGGCTTGCGGCTGAAGACCGGAATGATCTCGGAGACGATCCCGAAGAACGGCAGCGCCACGATGTAGACCTCGGGATGACCGAAGAACCAGAACAGGTGCTGCCACAGGAGGGCGCCGCCGTTGGCCGGATCGAAGATGCGGGCACCGAACTTCCGGTCGGCCTCCAGGGCGAAGAGCAGCGCGGTGAGCACCGGGAACGCGAGCAGCGCCAGGATCGACGTCAGCAGGACGTTCCAGGTGAAGATGGGCATACGGAACATGGTCATGCCGGGTGCGCGCAGGCAGACGATCGTGGCGATGAAGTTGACAGAGCCCAAGGTGGTGCTCAGGCCCGTCAGGATCAGCCCCATGGCCCAGAGATCGCCTCCGGCGCCGGGGGACCGGACGGCGCTGTTGAGAGGTGCGTAGGCGAACCAGCCGAAGGACGCGGCGCCGCCCGGCACGACGAAGCCCGACACGACGATGAGGGCGCCGAACAGATAGAGCCAGTAGGTCAGCGCGTTCAGCCGGGGAAAGGCCACGTCGGGCGCGCCGATCTGCAAGGGCATCACCGCGTTGGTGAACCCGGCGAACATCGGCGTCGCGAACAGCAGCATCATGATCGTGCCGTGGATGGTGACCAGCTGGTTGTACTGCGCGTTGCTCCACAACTGAAGCCCGGGGCGGGCGAGTTCGGCCCGCATGCCCATGGCGAGCAGCCCGGCGAAGAGGAAGAACCCGAACGCCGTCACGAAGTACAGGGCGCCGATGACCTTGTGGTCCGTGGTGGTGAGGCAGTTCAGCAGCCGCCCGCCGAGCGAGCTGCCGCGCGAGACACCGGCCGTCGACTGTGGCCGCCCCGCCGTGATGCCGGTCTGCGTCATGGTGTCTTCCGTTCCGGTCGGGCCAGCGCTTCCTCGACGTGGCGCTCCTGGTCAGCGGTGGCGGCAAGGGACACCCGGCGGCGGAAGTACCAGCGGTTCAGGGCGGCCCGCAGACGACTGCGGCGCGGCGCCCCCGCGCCCGGGGCGGGCGCCGGCTCCGGAAGGTCCCGCACGAGGAAGCGGTAGAGCCGCACCGGGGACGCCGGCCGATGCCCCGGCTCCAACGAGCCCTGCACCCGCTGTGTGACATAACCGGTCTCCTCGCCGTGCGTCAGCACGTGCAGCTCGTGCGACTGCATCGCCAGGCACAGTCGTTTGGTGAGCAGGAACGCGAGCACCGGGAAGACGAAGAACCCGACGCGGAACACCCACGTCAAAGTGTTCACCGACAGCCGGAAGGAGAAGGCCATCACGTCGTTGCCGCCCGCCGCGAGGAGCACGGCGTAGGCCACGACGCCCGCCACCCCGAGAGCCGTGCGGGTCGGCTGGTCCCTGGGCCGGTCGCACAGGTGGTACTCGCCCCGGTCCCCGGTGATCCAGCGCTCGAAGACCGGATACGCGATGAGGAGCACGGCCAGCACGCCCGGCAGCACGACGGCGGGCAGGAGAACGTTCCACATGACCGTGTGGCCCGCCACCGCCAGCTCCCAGCGCGGCATGAGCCGCAGGGCCCCCTCCAGGAAACCCACGTACCAGTCCGGCTGCGCCCCGGTGCTCACCTGGTCGGCGCGGTAGGGACCGTAGTTCCACACCGGATTGACCTGGGCCACCGTGCCGAGCACGGCCACCGTCGCGAAGACCATCAGGAACAGGCCGGTCGACTTGGCGATGAAGTGCGGGAACATCGGCTGGCCCACGACGTTGTGGTTCGTCCGGCCCCGGCCGCTCCACTGTGTGTGCTTCAGATAGACCACCAGCATCAGATGCACCGTGACCAGAGCGATCAGCGCGCCCGGCACGAACAGCACGTGCAGGATGTACAGCCGGTTGTTCAGGAGGTGCCCGGGGAACGCGCCGTCCCACAGCAGGTACGCCAGATGCGTGCCCACGACCGGAATGGACATGACGATGGTGTTGGCGGTGCGCAGCCCGGTGCCGGACAGCAGGTCGTCGGGCAGCGAATAGCCGCAGAACCCTTCCAGGAGGGAGAGGAAGAACAGCGACACACCGATCGCCCAGTTGAACTCGCGGGGCCTGCGGAACGAACCGGTGAAGAAGATCCGCAACAGGTGCACGCTGATCGCGGCCATGAAGATCAGCGCCGCCCAGTGGTGCATCTGACGGATCAGGAGGCCGCCGCGGATGTCGAAGGTGATGTGCAGGGTCGAGAGGTACGCCGTCGACATGGGAAGCCCCTGGAGCGGGACGTAACTCCCGTTGTACAGCGCCTCCTTGGTGCCCGGCTCGAAGAACAGGGTCAGCCACGTACCGGTGAGCACCAGCACCAGCAGGCTGTACAGGGCCAGCTCCCCCAGCAGGAAGCTCCAGTGATCGGGGAACGCCTTCCGCAGCAACGCCTTGGCGATTTCGGCCACCGGTGCCCGCCGGTCCACCACCGTGAACCCGGTCCGTACGGCCTCACGCGCGACGGCACGGGCGTGCTGTCGCCGCCTGCGGAACAGCAGCATGCGTCACCGCTCTCTGGTGTCGGGCTACGGAGGACCAGCCACGCACAGTCAACCGGAAATCTCGGCCCAAACTGCCACTTACCGGGACGTGAAACAGACTTCACCCGTTCGCACCCGCCACCTGGCGCGCTGAGCCGCCGGGGCCCGGAGCGGGCACACGCCGACGGGAGTACGGCGATCGTCCCTTTGGAGCAGACGTCGGCACACGCCCGAGATGTCTCGGCATATTCGGGTAGCAGAGGTATGTCATGCCGTACAGCAGTGCAGGGGTCACAACGGCCCTCGGTAGCAATGCAGAGGAGTTCGAGCACATGGTGATCGCTCACCCGACCACGCAGGTCGTCGCCGCAGGGCCCGCCACGGCGCTGCTCCTGGTCATCGTGGGAGTGGTGGTGGTGGCCGGGCTCCTCGCGATGTTCTGGACAGGCCGTCGCCGGGCCGCACGGAAGTCGCCGCCCCCCTCGGCGCCCCAGCCCGGGGCGGACTCCTGGGACACCCCTCCCTCGTCCCCCGGAGCGAAGGACCAGAACGAGGGCAGGTGACCTCGACGGCACGGCGCCCGGCTGCCGCCCCGTAGGAGCCGCGACCCGGGCGCCGTCCGAGTGGCCCGGAAGGTGACCAACACCCCTTCCGGGCAAGCCTTTTCGCGCCAGTACGCGGCCTGCGGCCATGCACCGGCCCGCTCTCCTTCAGCGCTTGGGCCCAGCGCGGGGAGCCGGCGTGGGCGGGGCGCCGACGCCTTTCGCCGATCTCGGGCGTGTGCAGCGGCGCATACATGCGCACATCGGGGTACCTGACGTGTGCCCCATCAAGGGGGCGCAGAGGTGCTGCGGAGACGGGCAGAGGAGCCCGTCGAGACCCTGCCGCCCCCGTAGTGGACAGGGCCGGCCGGGGGTTCGCCGGGGAGTCCGCCCGACAGCGGTCCTGGCCGGGGCGGGGGCCCATGCCCGCGGGCCCACCGCTGCGAGAACAACACATCCGCGCCACCGGACGGCAGAAGGCAGCGCGCCGAAGCACGTCCCCGAGCGCACCCGAGACCCCGCTCCGTTCACCCGTCCACCCATCCACACGGCCCCACGGACTGAGAAAGGCGCCATCCCATGACCGAACCGGCACGCCCCCAGGACCCGACCGACAAGCACCCCCGGCCCGACCTGCCACAGCAGGACCAGCAGCACCCCGGCTGGACCGGCCCGATGGACCCGCCGCCCGACCACGGCGAGCAGACATACCGGGGCAGCGGGCTGCTCACCGATCGCAAGGCGGTCCTCACCGGTGGCGACTCCGGCATCGGCCGCGCCGTCGCCCTCGCCTACGCCCGCGAAGGCGCCGACGTGCTCTTCACACACCTCCCCGAAGAGGAGGAGGACGCACGTGAGACGGTGCGCCTGGTGGAGGACGCGGGACGACGGGCCGTCGCCGTCGCCTGTGACATCCGCGAGGAGCAGCAGTGCCGGGAGCTGATCGACCGGGCCGTCGCCGAATTCGGACGCATCGACGTACTGATCAACAACGCGGCCTACCAGATGTCCCAGCCGGACGGCATCGAAGCCATCACCACCGAACAGTTCGAGCGCGTGCTGCGCACCAATCTGTACGGCATGTTCTGGCTGACGAAAATGGCCGTACCGCACATCCCCGCGGGTGGGTCCGTCATCAACACCACGTCGGTCCAGGCCTATCAGCCCAGCCCCCACCTGCTCGACTACGCCATGACCAAGGGCGCCATCGTCACCTTCACCAAGGGCCTGGCGCAGATGCTGGCCGAGCGGGGGATCCGGGTCAACGCCGTGGCGCCGGGCCCGGTATGGACACCGCTCATCCCGGCGACGCTGCCGGACACCGTCGAATTCGGCAAGCAGGCTCCGCTGGGGCGGCCCGCGCAGCCCGCCGAAATGGCGCCGGCCTACGTCTTCCTGGCCTGCGAGCACGCCAGCTTCATCACCGCGGAAGTGCTGAACGCCACCGGCGGCTCCCCGCTTCCCTAGGTCGCGTCTTCAAGGTCGCGTCTTCAAGGTCCCGTCCGAAACGACTGCGACGGACCGGACGGAGCTTCACGTCATCGCCGGCCGTGGTGAGCGCCGGTGCGAACACAGGATGGAACGTTGAGAGAAGTGGGCCAGGCCTTCGTTCAGTGGAGGCAGTGGGCGGGCTGGGAGTGCGCGGCGGTGTCCCGGTCGGCGCGGCGGGCGCTGAGCGGCCCCGGACCCGAACGGGACACCGCCGTCCAGGCGTTGAAAGCAGCCGCGGCGGCGCTGATCGCCTGGGCCCTCGCGGGCTGGTGGTGGAAGGCGCCGATGGCGTTGCTGGCTCCCTGGACCGCGCTCTTTCTGGTGCAGAGCACGGTCTACCGCTCGCTCAAGACAGCGTTGCAGCAGTTCGTGGTCGTGGTGGTCGGCACCCTTCTGGCCGCCGGCGCCGGCGTGCTGACCGGCGACACCATGCTCGCCATGCTCATCGTGCTCCCGGTGACCATGCTCTTCGGCTCGTACGCCCGGTTCGGCACCCAGGGTCTCAACGCGCCGACCGCCGCGCTCTTCGTGCTGGTCTACGGCACGTACTCGGGCTTCGACATCATCCACCGCTTCCTTGAGACGCTGCTGGGGGCGGTCATCGGACTCGCGGTCAACGCCCTGGTCCTTCCGCCGGTGCACTCCCGCAGCGTGCGCCACCTGCGCGGGCGTCTGCCCGAGGAGAGCGCGGCGCTGCTGCACGCCGTCGCGGACGGCCTCGGCGAGGGCGACGTGGCCCGCGAGGACGCGCAGGCCTGGCACGACCGGGCCCGACGCCTCACCGACCGTGTCACGGACCTGCGTACCGCCCGTCGCTGGTCGGACGAGAGCTATCGCTTCAACCCGGGCCGCCGACTGCGCCGTTCGACGCCCCTGCCGCCGGCCGCCGACTGGGACTTCGCCTGGGACCGGATCACCAACCACGTCGAAGCGATCACCCGGACCCTGGCCGAGCCGCCCGAGCGCCGCTCCGACCGGACGCTTCTGCCCGGGCCTGCGCCGGGCATCGTGGCCGAGCTGTTGCGGGCGGCCGGGGACGTGTGCGCGCTCGACGACACGGGGGAGAGTTCGGAGGCACCGGAACGGGACGACGACGAGGCGTCCGGGCAGACCCAAGACCGACGGCGCGAGGCACTGCACAGGGCGTACGCCGCCGAGAAGGAGCTGACCTCACTGTTCCGTGAGCGCGGCGACGCATTGCAGGACACGCTCGCCGCGGTGACCGCCGACACGATCCGACTGCTCGGCGACCTGTCGGAGGTCGCGGGGAGCCGCCCGGACGACGCCGTACCTCAGGAAGGCGGGGCGGGTCCGCAGGACGACGTACCCCATGGAGGCGGGGCGGGTCCGCAGGACGACGTACCCCATGGAGGTGGGGCCGGTCCGCAGGACGAGGTGGCTCAGGAGGGTGGGGCGGTCCAGGGGGGCGTGGGGGGGGGGGGGCCACGGGACGAAGGGGGCCGGGAAAGCCGGGCGGCTGAGAACGACGACGGAGCCCAGCGGTAGCAGGGCCGGTGGCGGGCGCGCCGGGGTGGCGGCGGGCCGAGCACGGCCGCCTCGGCCGGACGGCTGCCGCCGGCGTCAGGCGGCTTGGCGCTGCCCGTCGAGCGCCTGGATCAGTTCGTCGCGCGTCATCGAGGAGCGGCCCTCGATCCCGGCCGCTGCCGCCTTCTTGTAGAGCTCGGCCTTGTTCATCGTGTGCGGGTCGTGCCCCTTGCCCTGGGTCCGAGCGCGCTTCTTGGCTGCCGGCTTCGTCGCCGTCCGCCCGCTCGTCCGCGGCGAGGCGGAGCCGCCGGTCGCGGCCTTCTCCCGGGTGTCCTTGGGGCTGCGGGCCCCCTCCACACTGGCGCGCAGTGCCTCCATCAGGTCGACGGCAGGCGACGGCTTCGGCGCCGGCTCGGCCTTCTCCACGCTGTCACCCGCCTTCTTGGCCTCGATCAGAGCGGCGACCTTGTCCTGGAACGTGTCGTGGAACGTCGCCGGGTCCCAGCTCATGCTCAGCGCCTCGATCAGCTGCTCCGCCATCTTCAGTTCCTTGGCCGACGCGGAGGCCTTGCCGGGCAGGGTGTCGAGCTCCTGCTTCGGGTCCCGGATCTCATCGGCCCAGTGCAGCGTGTGCAGGGTGAGCAGACCGTCCTCGGCCTTCACGGCGACGAGGTATTCGTGCTGACGCATCACGAACGTGGCGATGCCGGTCTTCTCCGCACGGCCCAGGGCTTGTTCGAGGAGGCTGTAGACCTTGGCGTACCCCTTGCCGCGGGGAGCGAGGTAATACGTGCGGTCGAAGTAGATCGGCTCGATCTCGTCGAGGCCCACGAACCCGGTGATCTCCAGCGTCTCGGAGCGGCCGGGCGCGATGTCGTCCAATTCCTCGGGCTCGACAACGACGTACTCGTCACCCGTGTCGTAGCCCTTGACGATGTCCTTGGCGTCCACTTCCTCACCGGTGCGCTCATTCACGCGCCGGTTCCGGATCCGGTCGGATGTGCCGCGCTGGAGCTGGTGGAAGTGGATGGTGTGGCTGTCGGTCGCCGTATGGAGACCGACCGGCAGGCTGACCAGGCCAAAGCTCAGAACTCCGGCCCACACGGGTCTGGCCACGACGCCACCGCCTTCACTGCTGTCAGCCGTCAGCCCCCTCTTCGGTAGGTTCTCAAGCCGGGGGAGCCGTGTCGCGCCGAGGGCGCCGACGGGGCTGAGCGTTGCGGGGAAGCGGTGGGGCTTGCGGTACGGCGAGCGGTGCGCGCAGCTGTCGCCCCGGCCCGGTGCGTCGGCGTCGCCCGGCCGGGGCGCCTGTCGCCCGGACGGCCCAGCGCCGCGAAAACTCTCGGCGTTCCCGGCAGGACAGCCGGAAAGCGCCGAGAGTGAGCGAGGCCATCGCGTCGCGCTCGGTCCGGTCAGCCGCGGCGCCCCGCGATCAGACGGTAGAGGAAGAGCACGATCACCGAGCCCACGACCGCCGTGATCCAGGTCGACAGGTGGAAGAAGCCCTTCATCCCGTCGACTCCGAAGATGAGCTGACCGAGCCAGCCGCCGAGCAGGCCGCCCACGATGCCGATCACGATGGTGACCAGGCACCCGCCGGGGTCCTTGCCCGGAGTCAGCGCCTTGGCGACGCCTCCCGCGATGAGTCCGATGATGATCCAGGCGATGATGCCCATGACGGAGACCTGCTTCCTTTCGTTGCGTGACCCGGCCGACGAGACCGGCGGGCGGTGACAGTGGGGAGCCGGCCCCCCCGTTCGCCTTCTACGCCGTACCCCCGGCGAGGACCCGCTCACGGGACCTACGGTCCGCGGACCAGGACCGAAAGTCCTGGTCAGGGCCCACATCACGGGGTACGCGGCGCGGAAACCGATCCCGGTCCCGGAGTGGTCGCACATGCCGATGGATGAAGACGACGCCAAGCACTCGGTCACGGACAGCGAGGCCGAACGGCCGCCTGCGGAGAGGGACACCAACAGCCCGCCTGCGGAGAGCGACACCACCCGCCCGTCCGCGCCGCGCGACACCACCGCCGGGCACGGCGCGCACGCAAGGAAACGCGGCACACGTGAGGCATGGGCCGACTTCAGGGGCTCGCCCTTCTTCCCGGCGGTCGTGCTGGTCTTCATCCTGGCCGCGGCCGCGGGCCTGTTCGCCGGCTCGTACACGTACACCATGGCCAATCCGACACCGCACCACATCCCCACCGCGCTGGTCGCGCCGCCCGGCTCCGTCGAGGCCGAGAAATTCGTGGCCGGTCTGGACAAGGCCCTCAACACCTCGCTAGCGCTGCGCCCTTACCGGGACGAGCGCTCGGCCCGCGCGGCGATGGAGGAGCAGAACGTGTTCGCCATCCTCGACGTGCGGCCCGACGGGGTACGCATGGAGGTGGCGGGCGCCGCCGGTGCCTCCGTGGCCCAAGTGCTCGCGGAGGCCGCGCCACCGGTGGCGAAGGCCATCGGCGTGCCGGTACGGATCACCGACGTGAAGCCCCTCCAACGGGGTGACCCGCGCGGCCTCGCCCTCTTCTACATCTCGCTGGCCGCCGTGGTGCTGGGGTTCGTGGGCTCGATCCAGCTGAGCGTGCATGCGCGGAGCCTCAACCCGCTGGAGCGGATCGCGTTCACGGTGGCGTACTCACTGCTCGGCGGGTTCACCATCGCCGCGGTGGTCGACTGGGGGCTCGGCGCGGTGCGGCTGCCGTTCTTCGAGTCCTGGATGATCCTCGCGCTCACGATGTTCACCTCGGGGATGGTCTTCACCATGTTCAACACCTTGATCGGGCGCTGGGCCATGCTGCCCACATGGGGACTCATGGTGCTCCTGGGAAACCCCTCGTCCGGCGGCGCGGTGTCCTGGCCGCTGCTGCCGTCGCTCCTCGGCCACCTCGGGCGCTGGCTGCCGCCCGGCGCCTCGGTGAACGCCCAGCACACAGCCGTCTACTTCGCCGACGCCCAGCACGCCTTTCCGTTCCTCGTGCTGGCGGCCTGGTCCCTGCTGTCCTGCGCGGTGTTCTGGTTCTGGCGCCACCGCCATCCCGGCGGCCGCGACCGAGGCTCCCCGGCACACGGGGTGTCCGTGGCGGCGTGAGCAGAACGCGGGGTCAACTGCACACGATCACCCGGGACCGAAGAACGAATTCGAGGGTTTGGAGCGGACGCACGCGGCCAGACGTATGGCTGTCAGGGTATGCAATCCATGTGTGGGAGTGATGTCCGTGTCGGGTGACCAGAAGGCCGAGTCGAAGGTCGAGCAGGCCAAGGGCAAGGTCAAGGAGACGACCGGGCGTGCCGTCGGCAACGAGCGTCTGGAGGCGGAGGGCGCGGGCGAGCAGGCCAAGGGGGACGCCCGTGAGGCCAAGGAGAAGATCAAGGACGTCTTCAAGGACTGATTTGAGAGCGCTGATCCGAGAGCACTGATCAGCGAGGGCTCATCCGAGGTGCTGATCTGAGAGCACTGATCCGCGAGTCCGAGAGCGCTGATCCGAGAGCACTGATCCGCTCGACGGCGCCGCGGGGGGGGGGGGGGGGGGGGGGGGGGGGGGGGGGGGGGGGGGGCCCCCCCCCCCCGCCCCCCCCCCCCCCCCACGCCTCGCACGCTGCCGTGCCACCTGCCCTGCCACACCCCCGCCCGATGTGCGACCCCGCTCGCTTTCCGGGTGCCCCCCATGGTCAACTCGACGAGTTGATCAGCGCAGCCCCTGGGCCCCGGCCCCGGCCCGTCGACGCCTCGCCGCACGGTCCGGCTCGCTGCTCCCATGCGATCGGCGCGCCCGTGAGGGCATCAAACGAGTTTTTGGGGGGACTAGGGGCAGCAGGTGGTACTTGAGAGAATGGTGTTCATGGATATTGCACGTAGGAACAACGTCACCGTCACTGGCAACCCGGAGGGGCGGACGGTGGTGCTCGCTCACGGTTTCGGCTGCGATCAGAACATGTGGCGCCTCACGGTGCCCGCCCTGGTCGACGACTACCGAGTGGTGTTGTTCGACTACGTGGGCTCGGGCGGCTCGGACCCGGCCGCGTTCTCCGAGGAGCGCTACGGCTCCCTGGGCGGGTACGCCCAGGACGTGGTGGAGCTGTGCGAGGCGTTGGACCTGCGCGACGCGGTGTTCGTGGGCCACTCCGTCAGCGCGGTGATCGGGGTTCTGGCCGCCGGACTCGCCCCCGAGCGGATCGGAGCGCTCGTGATGGTCGCGCCGTCTCCCCGGTACATCGACGAGGACGGCTACCGCGGCGGGTTCAGCGCCGAGGACATCGACGAACTGCTGGACTCGCTCGAATCCAACTACCTGGGATGGTCGGCCGCCATGGCGCCGGTGATCATGGGGCACGAGGACCGGCCCGAACTCGGCGAAGAGCTGAAGAACAGCTTCTGCGCCACCGACCCGGACATGGCGCGTGTCTTCGCCAGGACCACGTTCCTCTCCGACTCGCGGGACGACCTGAAGAGCGTGAGCGTGCCGACCCTCGTCCTGGAATGCACGCAGGACGTCATCGCCCCCCGCGAGGTCGGCGCCTTCGTGCACCAGGCGATTTCCGGCTCGACCCTGGTCACGCTCGACGCGACCGGGCACTGCCCCCACCTGTCCGCGCCCGAAGCCACCAACGAAGCGATCCGGAACTTCCTGGTCAGCCTGCGATGATGTGCCGCAACGGGGAACATCCGGACCCGTACGAGGCCGACCGCGGGCAGACGTCGGACGCGGCGTTCGCCGCCCTTCTGGAGGACAGCGCCGACGAACTCTACGAGTGCGCGCCGTGCGGATATCTGTCGACCCTGATGGACGGCACCATCGCCAAGATCAACGCCACGCTGCTCGACTGGCTCGGCCTGGAACGCGACGCGGTGGTGGGCCGGATGCGCTTCACCGACCTGCTGACGGTGGGCGGCAAGCTGTACCACGAGACGCACTTCGCACCTCTGCTGCGGATGCAGGGCGAACTCGGCGGCATCGCCCTGGACATCAAGCGGGCCAACGGCACCCGCATGCCCGTGCTGGTGTCCTCCACGATCAAGCACGGAGGCGGCGGCGAGCCGTTGCTGATCCGCACCACCCTCTTCGACGCCCGGGACCGGCGCGCCTACGAGGAGGAGCTTCTGCGGGGACGCAAGGCCGCCGAAGAAGCCCGCAGACAGGCCGAAGCCGACCGGGCCCGCTTGCAGGACGCCCTCGCCGTGCTCCAGCAGTCCCTGCTGCCCGACACGCTGCCACCGGTGACCGGGATGGAGACGGCCGCCTACTACCACACCGCTCACCCCGAGCGGCTGGGCGGCGACTTCTACGACGTCTTCCCCATCAACGCAAACCGCTACGCCTTCTTCCTCGGTGACGTGTGCGGCAAGGGGCCCCAGGCCGCCGCCGTCACCTCCCTGACCCGCTACACCCTGCGCGCCGCCGCCCTGCACGACCCGGACCCCGTATCGGCGCTGTCCACGCTCAACACGGTGCTCCACGGGCGTTACTCAAGCAGCGGCGACCCGCGCTACTGCACGGCCGTCTTCGGCACGCTGGAACCCGACCCCGCGACGGGCAACGTCGCCGTGCACCTCGCCTCGGGCGGTCACCCCCCGGCCATCATCGTGCGGGCCGACGGCACCGCGGAGTTCTTGCAGACTCCCGGCGGCCTCCTCGTGGGCATACTGCCCTCCGCACGCTTCACGGCCGCCACGAGCGTGCTCCGCCCCGGCGACACGATCCTGCTCTACACCGACGGAATCACCGAAGCCCGCACCGGTGAGGACCGCACCGGCCTGTACGGGGACGAGGCTCTGCTCGCCTTCGCCGCCGGCCATGCGGGGAAGCCGCCCGACGCTGTCATCCAGGCACTGACCGGCCTGCTGAACAGTTTCGGCGAAGGTCTCGACGACGACACCGCTCTGCTCGCACTCGGCGTCCCAGCCTCCCATTCCCAGACGAGAAACCCCGAATGAGCCCCCTGAGGATCACCGCCCGAGACACTGCAACCGGTCCCGTCCTGGAGATCTTCGGCGACCTCGATTACGCCAGCGCCACCGGGCTGCGTGAACTGATCCCCACGATCGCCCTCCGCCCCGGCCAGCGCCTCGTCCTGGATCTCGGCGGGATGGACTTCTGTGATTCCAGCGGTGTCAGCGCCCTGATCGCCGCCCACAACCACGCCCACGCGGCGCAGGCCGACGCGGCGCTCGCCGCCGTGCCCGCCAACACGCTGCGCATCCTGCGCATCGTCGGCCTCGACCAGATCTTCCCGCTCTACCCCGACGCCGATACTGCCGTCGGCTCCTGACCGCCCACGGGTCGGCGAAGATTCCCGGTGGGGTGGACGCCGCGCCGGCCTGACGCCACCAGACACCCCCTAGCCCTCCACGACGTCCCTCACGAATACGATCCCATCGGTTGTGGCCAGGTGGGCCGGGTCGAGAGGGGCGTAACCGAACCAGGGGGACACGCGGGGCCCGAGCCCCATGTCGCCCGTGGCGATGGCCAGTTGGGGCGCGTCGATGAGGCAGTGGTCCTCCGCGAGGGCGTACAGGATTGCCTCGACGGTGCCCGGTGGCGGGGCGTCCACCGACTGGTGCGGGAGGGTGCCGAGAGCCGTGGCCAGGAACCCGTAGTCCTCGCCCAGCCGGACGCTCGCCAGAGCACCCGCACTCCACCACTCCAGAGGCCGGCCGCCCATGCGCATCGAGCTCTTGTCCCGTTGGAGATGGGAGTTGTGCGCGTGGACCAGGGCCGGGCTCCGTTCGGCGATGGCCAGGAGGTTGTCGGCCATCATCCTGTCCCGCAGACTCGTCAGCCGTGTCGTGCGTCCAGGCGAGGTGTCCGCCATCCAGAAGTGGTAGCGCAGCAAACCGGTGGCGGTGCGCGCGTACAGGCGCGCCCGGTCCCAGTCGTCCCGCGATGTCGTCATGATCAGATGCGGGCTCTGCTCGTCGAACAGTGCCACCACATCGTCGGCGAGCAGCCGCAGCTCCCTGGCCTCGGCCGACCGCCCCACCGACCGGGCCGGTTCCAGCATCGCGGCGCCATCGGTCCACCGCGCGTCGGGACCGAGCAGACGGTCGAGCGTTTGCGCTGTGCAGGGCAGCAGCTCCGTGGACACGTGAGCCGCGAGATATGCGTGGAGTGCCATCAGGGCCTCGCGGGGGCTCGCGGCCTCCGTCATCTCCAAAGGCGCGTCGAAACCGGCGAAACGCACCCGCTGCGAGACGGGCCGAGTGTCGTTGTAGGCGCGCATCCAGCGCACGAGTTCGCGGTTGGCGGCCGACCGGTTGAACCACTCGTGGCTGAAGCCTCGTGCCATGACGTCGTCGAGGGTGCCCGTGCCCAAGGTGACGTAGTCGTCCACGAGCAGGCCCCGCACGCAGTCGCTCTCGATGGCTATCGTCCGGTAGCCCTCCTGCTCGACGAGCTGCCGGAAGAGCGTGTTGCGTACGTCGAGCAGAGAGGCCTCGCCATGGGTGGGCTCGCCCAGAGCGAGCAGCCGGGGCCTGGTCGGCAGCAGCCGCATGACAGCGGCGGCGTCCACGGCATGCACGGTGTCCTTGATGTCGATTGCCATGCCCTCAACGCTATCGTTGAAGGCTCGATTGAGACTTTTCCTCGTTATCGTCGGGCTCATGGCAGAAAAGTCTCAAAGAGCCGGGCGACTTCGGCCGGTCGATCTGGCACGTGCGCACGGTCTGTCGACCCAGGCGGTCCGCAACTATGAGGAGGCCGGGATCCTTCCCGCCGCCGACCGCACCCCCCACGGCTACCGCGTCTACACCTCGCGGCACGCGGACGCACTCAAGGCGTTCCTCGCGCTGGTGCCCGGCCACGGACACGGGACGGCGGCGTCGATCATGCGGGCGGTGAACGAGGGCGCGGCGCAGGAGGCGTTCCGCCTCATCGACGAGAGCCACGCCCAGCTCCTGGACGACCGCCAAACGCTGCGGGCCGTGGAGAGCGCCCTGCGCGATCTGGAGCCGGCCACGACGTCCGGTCCCGTCACCGCGTCGGGACACACCGAACGGTCAAGGCCCGGCGGCGTGTTCATCGGGCCGTTGGCCGGGAAGCTCGGCATCCGCCCGGCGACGCTGCGCACGTGGGAGCGCGCCGGGCTCGTGCACCCCAGCCGCGACCCGCTCACCGGGTATCGCGTCTACGACGAGGCCGGTGTACGGGACGCCCGCATGACCCACCAACTCAGGCGCGGCGGCTACCTGTTGGAGCAGATCGCCCCGCTCATCACCCAGGTGCGGGCGGCCGGCGGGCTTGAGCCGCTTGCGGGGGCCCTGGCCGACTGGCGCGAGCGGCTGTCCGCCCGTGGACGCGCGATGCTGAGCGGGGCGGCCGAGTTGGAGGCGTACCTCCGAGGGCGAGGGCAGGACCCGCTCAGTGCACCTTGAGGCCTCCGCCCCGTGTCTCCACGTCGATGGCATGAGAAGCGTTCCGGTCGGTGGGGAGTGCGACCTCGGGCGTGGAACCGGAGCTGTGTGCGTCGATGGAGTACCCGGCGTCCTTGGGCAGACGCAGGTCGACCGCTCCGTCGTGCGTCTTGATGTCCACCGTGGCCGGAGCGCTTGAGAACGTGGCGTCGACCGCGCCGTCGCCGGTCGTCACCTTCGCGCTGGGGGAGCGGCTGCCGGAGAGGGTGACCGCGCCGTCGTCGCTTCGCAGGGTCAAGGGGCCCGAGGTGTTGTCCACGTCGATGGCGCCGCTGGTGGTGTGCAGGTCGAGCCGGCCGGACAGGCCGGCCGCCGAGATGGCGGGGCCGCCGGTCTCCACCGTTGCCGCCAGCGCGGCCGGAAGCGTGATGTGCAACTGGACCGAGCAGCCTCCGGCGCACGTGCCCACGACCGCGATTGTCTGCCCGGACGCCGTCATGCTGAATTCGGGAGCCTGGTCGTCGTATCCGCCGTCGGCCGTGACCTCCACGCGTGACGTGTTCCCCGCATGCAGGGTGACGCCCATGCCCTGTGTATGGACGTCGAGCAGCGTGCTCCTGTCCGCATCGGCGTGCCAGGAACCCGCATAGGGGTGGTCCGGGGGAAGCATCTCGACGATTCCCCAGCCGGCCAGGGCGACCACCCCGACGAGGGTGACGAGTCCGGTGTACAGGACCCCACGGCGCTTCCTCGATGACGTACTGATGTCAGGCTCCCAGATAACGTAGGACGGCCAGCACGCGACGGTGGTCCGCCGCCTCGGACCGCAGGCCGAATTTGGTGAAAATGCTGCGGATGTACTTCTCCACCGCCGCCGTGCCGACCACCAGCTCGGCCGCGATGCCCGCATTCGAGCGGCCTTCCGCCATGGCGGTGAGGACCTGCCGTTCGCGGCGGGTCAGGGCGGCCAGCGGATCCACTCTGCGGCTGCGCGACAGCAACTGCCTGACCACTTGGGGGTCCAGGACGGTGTCGCCGGCATGCACCCGTTCCAGCGCGTCCACGAGCTCGGCGGCGTCGGACACGCAGTCCTTGAGCAGATAGCCGAAGCCGTTGTCGTTGTCGTCGATCAGGTCGAAGGCGTACCGCTCCTCCACGTACTGCGACAGCACGAGTACGCCGACGTCGGGCCAGCGGCCGCGGATGACGAGCGCCGCGCGCAGCCCCTCGTCGATGAACGTGGGCGGCATGCGGACGTCCACCACACAGACGTCGGGCCGGTGTTCGGCGACGGCGCGCAGCAGGGCTTCGCCGTCCGCGACCGCGGCGACGACGTCGATACCCTCCTCGGTGAGGAGCAGGACGATCCCCTGACGCAGCAGCGCGGAATCCTCGGCAATCACTACCCGCACGGAAGGTCCACCCCGATCACGGTCGGGCCGCCGGCCGGGCTGTCGATGTGCAGCCGCCCGTCCACCGCGAGGGCCCGGCCCGCGAGCCCGGTGAGACCGCTTCCCCGGGCGGGGTCCGCTCCGCCTTGCCCATCGTCACCGATCCGCATGCGGAGGTGACCGGCGTCGCGCCGGACCTCCACCCAGGCGCGGCTCGCGTGGGCGTGTTTGGCGACGTTCGTCAGTGCCTCGGCCACGATGAAATAGGCGACCGCTTCGACGGTGGGGGAGGGCCGGGGATCGACCCGCACGTCGAGGCGGACCGGCACCGGTGCCAGCGCGGCGACGCCGGACAGCGCCGCTTCAAGACCGCGGTCGGTGAGGACCGGCGGGTGCAGCCCCCGCGCCAGGTCGCGTAGTTCCCTGACGGCCTCCAAGGTCTCGCGGCGGGCGTCCTCCACGAGCTGCTTCGTCGCCTCGTCACCGGACTTCCTGAGCCGTGACGTGGCGCGCCCCAAAGTGATCGACATGGCCACCAGGCGTTGTTGTGCGCCGTCGTGGAGGTCGCGCTCGATGCGCTTGCGTTCCGCCGCCGCCGCGTCGACGACCCGTGCCCGGCTCTCCGTCAACACCTTGACCCGGTCGGCCAGTTCCGTGCCGCGAGGCCGGGACAGCAGGGCTGTGCCCAGGGCGAGGTCCAGGGCCATCAGCGCCCTGACCAGCGCAGGAGAGGCGAAGGCGCCGAAGAGCGCCGCCATCACCGAGACCAGCAGGCTCGTCGGGAACCCGCTCACCAGCCAGGCTCCGAACCCTGCTTCGCCGGTCGGCAGAAACCCGCGGTAGACCGGCAGCAGGGCCAGCACCAGGGGGAGCGCCCAGATGAGGGCCACACCCAGAGTGGTCACCCAGGACACGCCCAGCAACAGAACGAAATAGCCGACGAGATGCCATGTGCAGCGACTGCGTACGATCTCCACCACCGTCCGCAACGACCGCCACGACCACGGTGGTTGGGGCGGCTCGGTGAGGGTGACGCCGCAGGCGACCGAGAAGCGGGTGCGTTCGAACGCCGCGAGCCGGTGAAGGGCCCAGGCGGCGGCCACCGTGACCGGCAGTCCCACCAACCCGATGGGCAGGGCGCACAGACCGGTTCCCAACACCGTGAGCACCACAAGGCCGGCGACGGCGACGACGCCGTCCATGGCCAAGTGGGCGCCGGCACGCCACAGGGCGGCCGATGTCAACGCCCGTAACGGATGGCGGGGGATCTGCGGGTGGGTGGGCCCGGTAACACCCGTACGGCCGGCCGGCCGGGCATCCACACGGGCGTCCCGTACGCGCCCGGCGCTGTTCCCGGTCAACTCATCGCCTGCTCCCGCTCCGTGAGCGCAGGCGGAACCCATCACCCAACGCCGGTCTCACGTCACCCGTCCGACGTGTCGATCTGTCGTAAGGACCGTAACCCGAGCGGCGCCGGCCCGGTCAGGAGGGCAGACCGACGGGTCAGGGGTAGGGATAACCCACCCCCGAGCCGATGGGTCCAGGGGGTCGGCGGGAGGGCGGGACGGGGCGTCCGCACCCTCCAGGAGCCGAACCTGTGTGACGGGTGGTCAGGACACTGGGTCGTGACGTCCCGTCGTCGCGATGACCGCCGCCCCCAGCACACAGGCGACACCCGCCGCGAGATAGGCGAGGTGGTAGCCGGTGAGCTGGTTGGTGCTGGTTGCCGCTATCAGGACCATGACGGCCACGCCGACACTCGCGCCGATCTGCTGTGCCACCACGTTCACCGCGCCGGCGACCGCGTGGCGCTCCGGCTCGACGCCGGTGAGTCCGGCGGATGTCATCGAGGGGAAGTTCAGCCCCTGGCCGATGCCGCTGATCACCAGGCCGGGCAACACATGCAGCACATAGGTGCCCTGATGCGGTGTGCTGATCCACAGCGCCGTTCCCACCCCGATCATGACCAACCCGACGGTCATCAGCGTGCGCGGGGTGTACTTGGCGAGGAGCCGCCCGGTGGCGAAGTTGGCGGTCAGGAACACGGCCGCCGACATCGGTACCAGTGCCAGACCGGACTCGACCGGCGAGTACTTCAGCATCCCCTGCAAATACAGCGGCGCGAAGAACAGCATCCCTACCGAGCCCATGTACTGGAGAAACGCGGCCAGGCTCGCGGAGCGCACCGACGAGAGCCGGAAGAGGCCGAGCGGAAGCACCGGGTCGGGGGTGTGGCTCTCACGTGCGACGAAGAGCAGCAGGAAGAGCACCGCACCGCCAAGTGCCGCCCACGCGGGCGCGCCACTGCTGCTCGCGCCGACGACCAGCAGGGTGAGGCCGATCGTGCCCGTGATCGCACCGGGCAGGTCCAGTCGGCCGCCGCGCCCGACCCCGCCGGGCAGTCCGGCGCGGGTCGCCGACAGCACCGCAAGCCCCACCGCCACCGAGAACCACAGCACCGAACGCCAGCCGAAGAACTGGGTCAGTACACCGCCCAGCATCACGCCGCCGCTGAAACTGGCCGCGCCGACCGCGGCGTACACACTGAAGGCCCGGTTGCGTGCCGGGCCGGCCGGAAACACCTCGGTGAGCAGGGCCAGCGCGGCCGGGCCCGACAGGGCCGCGCCGATGCCCTGGGCCGCCCGCGCACCGAGCAGTATCGCGGTGCTCGGAGCCGCGGCTCCGACCAGCGCGGCCACCGTGAACAGAGCGATGCCGCACTCGAAGACCCGGCGGCGTCCGAACACATCGGCCAGTCGGCCGCCGACCAACAGGAATCCGGCGAAGGTGACGGCGTAAGCGATCATGACCCATTGAAGGGTGACTTCGTCGAGGTGGAAGCGTTCCCCGACGGACGGCAGTGCGGCATTGAGGACACCCAGGCCGCTCACGTCGAGGGCGAGCGCCCCGGCCAGTACCCCAAGTGCCAGGCCCGGCCTCTGTCGCCGCATCACTTCGGTCGTGGTCATCGGGGCCTCCCGGGGAGCTCGCCGTCGGCCGGGGCCATGCGTACGCGATCACCGGGGCCCGCCCCTGGGCCGCTGCCGGAGCCGCTGCCGCTGCCGGAGCCGGAAAGCCGGGTGCCTGCAATGTCGTCGTGCAACGGGCATGACGCCGTGGGGAGGTGGTGGCGGCCGCGCTGTAATCGGGCGAGCGCCACGCCCGCTCGTGGCCGCTTCGTGGTGGCGAATTCTATTCGGCCGGTGCTCACCACCAGGGCGCGGACGTCGGTCGGCGCCGGCTCGTGGTCCATGATTTTCATGCCAAGCAGCTTGCAGTCCCCCTCGTGCGCTGTCCACCCGAAGCAGGGGGCCACCGACCGTTGTTCGGCCGTACCAAACCGAGCCACCGGTTTAACCGGAGCTGAAGCAGGGCGAGTTGAAAAGGAGGAAATCGGACACGTTACGGTCTGGATCACGCCAGTGCACTTCTGACCCACAGGGAACACTTGTTTCACCATTCGCTGGATGGCAGTCTGAAGTGGTCGATCCGGCGAGCGCATCTCGATGCGGTGTGTTCCACGGAGACTCACGTCATTCCTTATCGAGAATATTTCACCCGCTGAAAATCAGTGCACGATCTGATGCGGTCAGGAAAGCTCAACGAGGGGTCGGGTCACGGTGCAGCCACTTGTCGTCCATTCTCACGTCTTCACGTCCGAGACCGGCCACCCCTGCCCGCCCCCAGGCGCATCTTCCCGCCCCTGACCCGGCGTTCTCGCCGCGACTGCGCACCCCCTCACGGCACTCGACACATCGAAGCGCTGTTTTCCGCGTCCTGAGCCATTTCCCTGGCCGACCGCGCAAGCGCTGATCATGACGTTCCGAAACCGTCGGCATCGGCCCTCTTCGTCGCCCTGCGGCCGTACGCGCCATGGGCGCACTGAATTGCGGTGTCATTCCCCGACTGACGGAGCGTCCGACTCTTTGACCATTCGGCCGCAAGCGTCACCGGCCCATTCCGCCCGCCCTGCTGAGGAGCCGCAATGCCCCAAGAGCGCGCAGTGCGAGATTCGCATGCCCTGTCGGAGTTCCTGCTGTCTCGTGTCGCCGAGCTGATGGATTTACCGGATGAGGCGGTGGACCGCTGGTCGCCGATGCATCAGTACGGCCTCGACTCGCTGAAGTTCTCGACGCTCGCCGCCGCATTGTCCGATCTGCTTGGCTGGAAAGTGCCCGTCACATGGATGTGGCAGTACCCCACCATCGACGCGCTCTCGCGCGCACTCGTCGACGGCCCGCGTACCGCAGGGGAGTCCGCCCCGCACAAGGACCACCGCGTGGCGTCGCACGAACCCATCGCCCTCGTGGGCATCGGCTGCCGTTTCCCCGGCGGGCCGGACCCGGCCGCGTTCTGGCAGCTGCTGTCCGAGGGCCGCGACGCCGTCGGTCCGGTGCCGGCCGCGCGACGCGAGCTCCTGGGCGACAAGGTGCGCTGGGGTGGATTCATCGACGGCATCGACCAGTTCGACCCTCTCTTCTTCGGCATCTCACCGCGCGAAGTCGTCCAGATGGACCCGCAGCAACGCCTCATCCTTGAGCTGGCCTGGGAGGCGCTGGAGGACGCGGGTGTCGCACCCGGCAGCCTCGTCGGCACCGAGACCGGCGTGTTCATGGCCTCCTGCTGGGGCGACTACGCCGCGCTGGCGCACTACCGCGGACCCGACGTCCAGATCACCCCCCACACCGCGACGGGCATGCACGACGGCATCATCGCCAACCGCGTCTCCTACGTGCTCGGTCTGCAAGGCCCCAGCATGACCATCGACGCCGCCTGCGCCGGATCGCTCGTCTCCGTGCACGCGGGGTGCCAGTCCATCTGGATGGGCGAGAGCGAGCTTGTGCTGGCCGGGGGAGTGAACCTCAGCTTCGTGTCCGACTACTACACCGCCATGGACGCGATGGGTGCACTCGCGCCCGACGGCCGCTGCAAGTCCTTCGACGCCCGCGCCAACGGCTACGTACGCGGCGAGGGCGCCGGAGTCGTCGTCCTGGCCCCGCTGAGCGTGGCCCTGGAGCGCGAACTGCCGGTGTACTGCGTGATCAAGGGCAGCTCCTCCCAGAACGACGGCCTGAGCAACGGCATGACCGCGCCCAACCCGCAGGCGCAGGAACTGATGCTCCGCAACGCCTACCGCCGGGCCGGCATC
This sequence comes from Streptomyces sp. NPDC048416, assembly GCF_043200435.1. Lineage (NCBI taxonomy): Bacteria > Bacillati > Actinomycetota > Actinomycetes > Kitasatosporales > Streptomycetaceae > Streptomyces > Streptomyces sp. NPDC048416. The sequence continues at coordinate 62,529 of NZ_JBICXU010000012.1, read as the reverse complement.
GCACCCGCCCAGGTCGACTACATCGAGTGTCACGGCTCCGCGACACCCCTGGGCGACCCCATCGAGGCCAACGCCATCGGAGCGGTCCTCGGCGGCGACCGGACGGACCCCTTGCGGCTCGGCTCCGTCAAGTCCAACGTCGGACACCTCGAAGCGGCCGCCGGCATCGTGGGCCTGGTCAAACTCGCCCTGTCGATCCGCAACGGCGTACTGCCTCCGAGCCTGCACTACGCCGCGCCCAACCCGCAGATCATGTTCGACGCGTACCACCTCACCGTCCAGGACCGGCTGACGCCATGGCCGCGGCGGACCGACGCACGGCGCGGAGGTGTCAGCTCGTTCGGCTTCGGCGGCGCGATCAGCCATGTGGTCGTCGAGGAACTGCCGCGCCCCGAGGGTGTGCTCGTCCTGCTGGCCGGGGACTCGCGCGAGGCTCTGGCCGAGCGGGCCGCGGCCCTGCGCGACGAGAGCGACCTGCGTACGGTCTGCCAACTCCCGCCGGGCGAGGGCAAGTTCAGGCTTGCCGCCACCGCTCGCTCCATGGCCGAGCTCAGGACCAAGCTGGACGCCTTCACCGCCGGCACGTCCACCGAAGGACTGAGCTTCGGCACGTCGGCCGCTCGTGCGCCGCGGGTGGCGTTCCTGTTCTCGGGCAACGGCTCCCAGTGGGTGGGGATGGGCAGGCAGCTGCTCGCCGGCCTGCCCGTGTTCCGCCGGTCCATGATGCGCTCCGACCGACGGATGCGGGAGCTGCTCGGCTTCTCGCTCGTCGAGCAACTGCTCGCGCCCGACGGCCGCATCGACGACATGGACGTCTTCCAGCCGCTCCTGTTCTCCCTCCAGGTCGCCCTGACCGACGCCTGGCGCTCGCTGGGAGTGGAACCGGACGTCGTCGTGGGCCAGAGCGTCGGAGAGTTCGCCGCCGCACACATCGCCGGTGCGCTCGACTTCGCGGACGCCTCCCGGCTGGCCGCCCACCACGGCCGGCTCCTTCAGCAGCTGGCCGTCGGACGCGGCGACGGCCTCGCCGTCATGACCGACGCGGACACGACCAAGCAGTACCTCACCGACGGACTCACCCTCTCCGGCCGCAACGGCCTGCGTTCCACCCTGGTGACCGGTGCTCCCCAGGCGATCGACGACCTCGCCGGGCGGCTCACCGAAGCGGGCGTCACCAACCATCGGGTACGGATGGGGCACGCCCCGCACTCACCCCTGATCGACCACGTACTCGCCCCGCTGAAGGCCGAACTCGCCGGCATCGAGCCGCGCACCACGCGCATCCCGATGATCTCGACGGTCACCGGTGAACTCGTGGACGGCGCGGAACTCGGCCCCGACTACTGGGCCGACAACCTGCGCCGGGAAATCCAGGTGGTCGGCGCCCTGACGGCCTTGCGCGACCACGACATCGACGCGGTCGTCGAACTCAGCCCCCACCCGCTGCTCCTGAAGTCCGCATCGGAGATCCTGACGGCGGCCACCCTCCCCTCCCTCCGGCGCGGCGCCGACGAGGCATCGACCCTGCTCGGATCGCTCGGCGCGCTGTACACCGCCGGGCTCCGCGTCACCCCGAGCCCCTTCCTCGCGGGTGACCGGGGACGCCACGTCACCGCGGGCCAGGGCCAGGGCCAGGGCCGGGACGTCACGGCGGGCGGGCAGGTGCACCTCATACCCGTCACGGCGCGTACGCCCGCCGCGCTGACCGACACCTGCCGCGAGCTGTCCAGCCACGTCGAACGGCGCCCCGGGCTGCGCGTCAGCGACCTGTCCTACACGCTCGCGACCCGGCGCACCCATCACAACCACCGAACGGCGCTGTTGGCCCGCGACCGGCAGGACGTCCTCGACGGACTCGCCCGCATGGCCGCCGGTCAGGCGCACCCCGACGTCGTCACGGGAACGGTCGCCGGCAACAGCGACCGGCGGGTGGCGCTGGTGTTCTCCGGCGGCGGCACGCAGTGGGCCGGCATGGGCCGGGAACTCCTGCGTTCGAACGCCGGGTTCCGCAGGTGGATGCACGCCTGCGACGCGGCCGTGCGCGCGGCAGGCGGCTGCTCGGTGCTCGACGAGCTCGCGGCCCCGGCCGACCGGGCCAGGTTCGAGGAGATGGACTTCCAGCAGCCCGTGCTGTTCGCCCTACAGGTCTCGCTGGCGAACGTCTGGCTCGACCTGGGCATCGAGCCGACCGCCGTCGTGGGGCACAGCCTGGGCGAGGTCGCGGCGGCATGTATCTCGGGCGGGCTCTCGTTGCAGGACGCGGCCCGGGTCGTGGTGGCCCGGTCGCACCTGCTGGAACGCAAAGCCGCCGCGGGTGCCATGATCTCGGTCGACCTGCCGGAGCACGAGCTGCTGCCCAGACTCGCCCCGTACGCGCGACACGCGGCGATCGCCGTGGTGAACAGCCCCACCAGTGCGGCGGTGTCCGGGACGCCCGAGGCCATCGGCGCGCTTGAGGCCGACCTTGGGCGGGACGGGATCTCCACCCGGCGCATCCGCGTCGAGCGCCCGGTGCACAGCCCCGGCATGGACCCGCTGATCGAGCTGCTGCGCGAACGCATCGACGGGATCACCCCGCTGACCCACACCATCGAGTTCCGCTCCACGGCGCTCGCCGACACGGTGGACCCGCTCCTCGACGTCGACTACTGGGTGCACAACCTGCGCAACCAGGTCCGGTTCGCCGAGACGATCGCCTCACTGGTGGACGACGGCATCGGCACGTTCATCGAGATCGGCCCGCACGAGACGCTGCGCGGCGCGGTCGAGGAGATCGCACTGACCCGAGGCGCCCAGGTGCACGCGGTCAACTCCCTGCGGCGCGACGAGAGCGACCTGCGCTGCCTGCTCGGCGCCGTCGCCTCGTTGTACGTCAGAGGCATCCCGCTGACCTACGACTCCTTGTTCGCCGACGACGTCGAGGTCGTGGAAACTCCGCTCGTACAGTGGCAGAAGGACCGCTACTGGCTCGACACGGCGCCCCGCCCCCAGACGCTTTCCGCCCAGGCGCTCTCCCCCCGGGCGCTCTCCGCGGCGCCGACACCCGAGCCCGTGGCTGAGACCGCGCACCGGGCGGTGGCGGCCGGGCCCGCGCCGAGCCGGCCACCGGCGGAAGTCGTCCTCGGCGAGATCGCCGACGCGGTGGGGGTGCCGGCGAGCCAGTTCGGCCACGGCACCCACCTGCGCGAGTTCGGCCTCGACTCGATGCTCGCGCTCCGCCTGGTGAACAGGCTCCAGGCACTCTTCGGACACCGTGTGTCGCCCGTGGTGTTCCTGGACGGCAGGTCCGTCCCGGAAGTGGTCGCCCACATCGTGGAGACCATCGAGGGACGGGCCACGCCCCCGGCCACGCCCCCACCGGAACCGGCGCGCGCCGCGCAGCCGGCGCCGGTGTCGGCGCCGCGGGACTTCCTGGACGGCCTGTCCGAGCTGGACGCCGAGGAGCTGGTGGAGGAACTGGTCGCGCGCGGGCTCATGGAACCCGCCGACACCCCCGCCTCGGAGCGGCTGCGCGCCGGCGGCCTCGGTCTCCAGGTGGCGCCCGCCTCGCACGGCCAGGCCTCCCTGTGGTTCATGCAGATGATCGCGCCGGACGCCGTGCCCTACAACTTCATGGTGGCCGCCCGGATCCGCACCAAGGTCGACGAGACGGCGCTCGAAGACGCCCTGCGCACCGTGCTGGAGCGGCATCCGGCGCTGCGCACGCTCTTCGTCGAGGCGGGTGGCAGCCCGTACCAGGTCATCCTGGACGAGCCGGTGTACGAGTTCGCCGTGGTGGACAGCGCCGACCTGGACGACGAACAGGCCCGTGAGGAACTGGCCGAGTACGGGCACCTGCCGCTCGACCTGGACAATGGGCCGCTGGTGCGGGTGGTCCTCATGTCGCGTGGCCCCGCCGACCACTACCTGCTGGTGCTCGTGCACCACATCGCATCGGACGCGGCCTCGGCCGACGTGATGATCCGGGAACTCCAGGAGTACTACGAGGGCGCCGACCCCGCCGCCGGTGAACCGGCCGCCCCCTATACGGAGTTCGTCGAGTGGGAGCGCCGGTGGCTGGCCGGCCCCGCGGCCGGGGCTGCGCTGGAATGGTGGTCGCGGGAACTCGCCGACCCACCCGCACGTCTCGACCTGTCCTCCAAGGAGCGCCCACCGGGCGTCACCTACGAGGGCCGCGACCTGACCCTGCGCTGGAGTCGCGAAGAGACGCGTCTGCTGCGGGAGTTCGCGGTGCGCGAAGGCGTGTCGATCAGCAGTGTCGTCCTGGCCGGCTTCTTCGCCACGCTCAACCGCGCCGCCGGGGTCGAGGACTCCGTACTCGCCACCGCCATCGCCCAGCGCGGCGAGCCCGGTCGGGAGTCCGCCATCGGCTACTACCTGAACACGGTGCTGGTGCGGGCACATCCCGCCGGCGACCGGAGTTTCCGCGATCTGCTGCACGAGGTCCATGCTTTCTCGCTCGGCCTCCTGGAGCACATGAACTACCCGCTCGACCTGTTGGCTTCCACCCTGAAGCCGCCGAGGGCCGAAGGCCGCTCCCCGTGGTTCGACGTGGTGGTGAACTGGCTGTCCTCGGACGCGTTCCCCCGGTCGGTCAAGCTCTTCCACGGCATCGGCGACACCATCGAACCCGACGGCGCCCTCCCGCTCGAACCGCTTCAGGTACGCAGGCATCTCGCCAAGTTCGACCTGGAGATCTCGATGGCCGACATCGACGGCGAGGTGGTCGGCCACATCCAGTACAAACCGAGCTATCTGGAAAGGCAGACCGTGACGGCCCTGCTCGCGCTCTACCGCACCGTGCTCTTCGACTCCATGGCCCACCCGGATCTGGCACTTCGGGACCTGCCACTTCAGGACCTGCCACTTCAGGACATCGCACCGAACGGCCGCCCCGAGGGGGCGGACCAGTGAGCGACACCTTGCATGCTGCCTTCGTCGAGCAGGCGGTCAAGAACCCGGACGCGCCCGCGGTCTACTCGGACGCAGGCATCCTGAGCTACGACGAACTCAACGAGCGTTCCCGCGCGCTGGCGGAACGGCTCGTCGCAGAGGGCGCCGGCCCCGGAGTGCCGGTCGGTATCTGTATCGAGCGCACCCCCGATCTGCTCGTCGCCATCCTGGCCATCCTGCGGGCCGGCTCCTGCTATCTCCCCCTGGACCCGAACTACCCGCCGGAGCGGCTGGCGTTCATGGTCCGCGACAGCGGGACCCGGCTGCTGCTGACCACCTCCGCGTCCCGGGCCGCCTGCCCGGCCGGGCCGACCGTGGTCGTCCTGGGCGAGACAGTGACAACCGTGCCCGGCGAGCAACCCGGGCCGGTCGTGCCCGGTGACACCGCGTACATCATCTACACATCGGGATCCACCGGCCGGCCCAAGGGCGTGGCCATCCACCACCCCGGCTGTGTCGCGATGCTGGCCGAGATGGACCGGCTCTTCCAGGGGCGCGACCTGAGCGGCGTCTCGGCGGCGAGCTCGGTCTGCTTCGACATGTCGGTGATGGAGATCTTCGCCGCGCTGTGCCGCGGCGGCGCCGTCGTGCTCGTGGAGAGCGCCGTCCACCTGCCGGACAGCCGATACGCCGACAAGATCACCCACCTCAACGTCGTTCCGTCGGTGATGAACGGCCTCCTGGACGCGGGCTCGCTGCCACCCCACGTGCGTACCGTCGTGTTCGGCGGGGAACCCCTGCGGCGCAAACTGGTGGACCGGACGTACCGGGAGACCGGCGCCGACCGCGTCTACAACGCCTACGGCCCCACCGAGGGGACCGTCTTCTGCGCGGTCAAGGCGGTGCCCGAGGACGAGACGGATGAGCCCACGATCGGCCCGCCGTCACCCGGGGTCCGCGCCTATGTGCTCGACGACGACCTGCGCACGCTGCCGGCCGGCGTCTTTGGCGAGCTGTACATCGGCGGCGCCGGCCTCGCCCGCGGCTACGTCAACCGGCCGCGCACCACGGCCGAACGGTTCGTGCCGGACCCGTTCCTCGACGGCGCACTCATGTATCGCACGGGCGATGTCGTCGCGTTCACCGAGAACGGTGAGCTCCAGTTCGGCGGCCGGGCCGACCACCAGGTCAAGCTGCGCGGCTACCGCATCGAACTGGAGGAGGTCGAGGCCGGGCTGACCGGCTGCCCCGAGGTCCGGGAGGCCGCCGCCGTCGTGCGCGCCGGCAGACTCATCGGGTACGCCGTGCCCGAGGGCGACCGCCGCGACGGGGTCTGGTCCGACTCCGCTCTCCAGTCCGCGATCACCGGCAGGCTCTCCACGGAGCTGCCCGACTACATGGTGCCCGCAACGGTCGTGTTCCTGGCGGCACTTCCGCTCGCGCCCGGCGGCAAACTCGACCGCAATGCGCTGCCGGAGCCCCCGGCCCCGGCCTCCGACGGGCCCATGACGGCCCCGAGCACCCCGACCGAAGTCGCCCTTGCGGAGATCTGGGGCCGGCTCCTCGGCCTCGAACCCGCGAGCATCGACATCCATGCCGCCTTCTACGACCTCGGCGGTGACTCGCTGCTGCTCATCCGGCTCGCCAGGCTGATGACCAGGCGGTTCGAGCGCCGCGTCCGGGTGCCCGACCTGTTCAGCTTCCGCGACATCTCCTCACTCTCCGGGTGGCTCGACGACACCAGCGGCGCCGCACCCGAGGCCGTCACGTCGGCCCGTGCGCGCGCCGGCACCCGCCGCGCGGCGCTGCGTGGCCGCGCGGCGCCCAGCGGCCGCTGAGCAATCCGCCCTCGACTCGAAGCAGGAGCCCTCTCATGACCGACAGCCCCGAGCAGGACTACGACCCGGGTGATGTGGCCGTCATCGGCATGTCCCTGCGCGCGCCCGGCGCCAGGAACAAGGAACAGTTCTGGGACAACCTCGTCAACGGCAGGGAGTCCGTGTCGTTCCTGGCCAAGGACGACATCCTGGTCGACGAGACCCTGATCCACAGCCCGTTCTACGTGCGTGCCTGTGGCGTGCTCGAAGGGTACGACCAGTTCGACCCCTCGGTGTTCGGCATCAGTGACCGCATGGCGGCGGCGATGACCCCCGAGAACCGACTGTTCCTGGAAAGTGCGTGGGAGACGCTGGAGGACGGGGGTTACGACCCGGACCGGCTCACGGCCGAGATAGGCATGTACGGCGCCAACAACCCGCAGACCGCCGCGCTCTACAGCTCTCCGCCCGACCGGGTCTCGGTCGGCCCCGAGGCGATCGAGGCCAGTCTGGCGTGGTCGCCGGACACCATGACGTCGAACGCGCTGTACTACATGGGACTGACCGGCGAGGCCGTCACCGTCGCCGCCGTCTGCGCGGGGTTCCACTACGCGGTCCACCTGGCCTGCCAGTCGTTGCTGCTCGGCCAGACCGACATGGCCATCGCGGGCGGCGCCATGGTCCGTCTGCCGCACCCTCGCGGTCACCTGTGGGAAGAGAACCGCGTGCTGTCCAAGGACGGCCACTGCCGCCCCTTCGACGCGAACGGCACCGGCACCGCGCTGTCCAGCGGTGTCGTCACGATGCTCCTGAAGCCGGTGGCCCGGGCCGTCGCCGACCGTGACCACATCTACGCCGTGGTCAAGGGCTCCGCTGTCAACAACAACGGTGTCAGCGCGATGGCCTACGGCCTGGCCCAGCCCGAACGGCTCAGCGCGTGCATCGCCAACGCCATGGAGGTCGGTGGCGTCACCCCCGACACCGTGTCGATGTACGAGGCCAACGGTCTCGGCCTGCCGATGACCGACGAGCTGGAGGTCCACGCGGCGAACATGGCGTTCGGCAAGCAGACCGCAACCACCTCGATCGGCGGAGTCAAGGGCAATGTGGGCCACGGCGGTGTGGTGTCGGGCGGCTTCGGTGCGATGAAGGCCGCGTTGGCCCTCCACCACCGCACACTCCCCGAGACGGTCAACCTGACGGAGGTCAATGAGGACCTCGACTTCCCCAGCACCCCGTTCGTCCCGCAGCGCGAAGCGGCCGACTGGGCACCGCAGTCCGGCATCCGCCGTGCGGGCATCACTTCGATCGGTGGCGGCGGCTACAACGCCCACCTGGTCCTGGAGGAGCCGCCGACCCTCGCCGAGCGCGCCCCCGAGGCCACCGGCAGGCCGCGCATCGCCACGCTGTCCGCCCTGGACGACGAGACGCTGGCCCGTCAGCGCACCAGGCTGAAGGACTGGCTGGCGGCCCACCCCGACCAGCGTCTGGACGACATCTGCTACAGCCTGAACCTGGGACGCAAGGTGATGCCCCGCCGGTGGGCAGCCGTCGTACGCAGCCGCGAGGAGCTGATCGCGGCGCTCGCCGACGCCCCCGGCGGCCGCGCCACCTCGACCGCCGCCGCGCCACACGTGGACATGAGCTCCTTCCAGCGCGGCGACCACGGGATCCTGCGCTCCGGGACGCACGCGCAGGGGCTGTCCGATCTGGCGGCAGCCTGGGTGAGCGGCGAGCGGGTCGACTTCGACGCCCTGCACGTCGGCGAGGCCAGCCACCGTGTGCCGCTGCCCACCTACCCGTTCCGGCCGCGCCGGTTCTGGCGTACGGACTGGTGAGCGTGCGCACTTCGGCACTGGACACCGTGGACCTGGGCGATCCCAGCACCTTCGCCGACCGCGACCTCGATGGGTTCTGGCGCACCCTGCGCGACACCGCGCCGGTGTACTGGCACCCCCCGGCCGACGGGCGCAGGGGATTTTGGGTGCTGTCCCGCCACGACGACATCATGGCCGTCTACCGGGACAACGTGAACTTCACGTCCGAGCGCGGCAATGTGCTGGTCACGCTGCTGGAGGGCGGTGACGCCGGCGCCGGCAGGATGCTGGCCGTCACCGACGGGCACCGCCACCACGCGTTGCGCAAGATCCTTCAACGGGTGCTCTCGCCGAGGGTGCTCGACCAGGTCGCCCGGACGGTACGGACCAACACCCGCCGGCTGATGCGCGAGGCGGTCGAGTCCGGCGGCTGCGACTTCGCACAGGACATCGCCGGCCGGATCCCGATGACCACGATCTCGAACCTGCTCGGCGTGCCCGAGCAGGACCGGGACTTCCTGCTCTCCCTCACCAGAGCGGCGCTGTCGACGGACCACGAGGACGTCGACGAGGTCGAGTCGGAGATGGCCCGCAACGAGCTCCTGATGTACTTCATGGACCTCGTCGAGGAGCGGCGCGAGTCGCCCGGAGACGACGTCATCAGCATGCTCATCGCCAGCTCCATCGACGGGGTGCCGCTGTCCGACGAGGACGTCATGCTCAACTGCTACAGCCTGATCATCGGGGGCGACGAGACCAGCAGGCTCACGATGATCGACTGTGTGCACACGCTCGCGGACGAGCACGAGCAGTGGCAGCGCCTCAAGGAAGGGACGGTGGCGATCGACACCGCGGTGGACGAGGTGCTGCGCTGGGCGTCGCCCACGATGCACTTCGGGCGCAGTGTCGTCCACGAGAGCGAACTGCACGGTGTACGGCTGCGGCCGGGCGAGATCGTCACGCTGTGGCACGCCTCGGGCAACCGGGACGAGCGTGTCTTCGCACGGCCCGGCGCGTTCGACCTCGGCCGCGCCCCCAACAAGCACCTGGCCTTCGGCTACGGCCCGCACTTCTGCGTCGGCTCCTACCTGGCCAAGGTGGAGATCGCCGAACTCCTCATGGCAGTGCGGGACTTCACCACCGGCTTCGAGCGGACCGGCGAGGCACAACGCATCCGGTCCACCTTCCTGACCGGGTTCTCCTCGCTGCCCGTGCGGTTCTGGCCCGATCACTCCGGACTGAAAGAGGTCGATTGATGAGTGGCAACCCGTTCGACGCCGGCGGCGAAGCCGACTGGCTCGTGGTGACGAACGCCGACAGGCACCACGCGCTGTGGCGGCCGTATTTGGAGATACCGAAGGGCTGGCGGATCGTCCACCGCGACCCGGACCGCGAGGCCGCACTCGACTACGTCGAGCAGCACGTCACCACGGGAACGGGATCACACCGGGGGCACGAGTGAACATCTACCTGTCGGGGCGGGGAGCGTTCGCGGTGCAGGTCGGGGACGCCCTGCTGGAAGAAGGACACAAGATCGTGGGTGCGGCCGCGCCCCGGCTGCGCCGTGGACAGAGCGACGAGAGCAATGCGATGTCCTGGGACCGCCTGCGCTCGTGGGCGTACCCGCGCAGCATTCCGTGGACGGACTCCGCCCAGCTGCGGGCGATGCACATCCCCGACGGCGTGGACATCATCGTCGCCGCCCATTCCCATGCCTTCCTCGGCCGCCGCACACGAGCCAGGGCGGGCATCGCCAGCATCGGCTACCACCCCAGCCTGCTGCCGCTGCACCGTGGCCGTGACGCGATCCGGTGGACGATCCGCGACGGTGACAAGGTGACGGGCGGAAGCGTCTACCACCTGACCGAGCGGACCGACGCCGGCCCGCTCGCCGCCCAGGAACACCTGCTGGTGCCGCCGGGCTCGACCGCGCAGAGCCTGTGGCGCGAGCAGTTGGCCCCGCTGGGCGTACGGCTCCTCCTGAAGGTGGTCGCCGACCTCGCCCAGGACAGGCGGATCGAGGTGCCCCAGGACGAGAACCTGGCGACCTGGGAGCCGGCGATGGACGCGAAGCCCCTGTTCAAACCCGAACTCATCGCGCTGCCCGGTTCCGCCCCGGTCGACGGCAGCACATGGGCGCTCCACCAGACCTGAAACAAGCGGGGTCCAGGGGGTGTCTGGTGGATCAGGGTCGGTCAGGGTGCCGTGCCAGGCGCCGCACCCCCGGCCATGATCCACCAGACACCCCCTAGGGGCTGCGGTCGAGCAGAAGGCGGGCCGCCGGGCGGCATGGCCTGCCCCTGTCCGCGCAGCGTCTCTCGAAGTCCGGGGGGAGCCAGCTGCGTCCCAGCAGCCGGGGGTGGGCGGGGAACGCCGTGACCGCGGCAAGGACGAACAGCAGCGACGCCCAGGGAGTGCGGAGCTGGACCGTGGTGTGTTCGCCGTTGTTGGTGTTGTGGAAGCTGGTCTGGAAGACATCGGGAGCGATGAGGTCGATCGTGTCCAGGCCACCCCAGGAGAGGTCGAGCGGACAGTAGGGATGTCCGAAGAAGACCTTGCGGGTGGTGACGGTGATGTCACCGGCGCCGTCCATCACCCAGCGCGGTTGCGCGTTCTGCGCGGCGGCACGGCGGCGTGCCGAGTTGCCGATGGCCGAGGTGGCCAGGCTGCCGATGACGAATGCGGGATTGCCGAAGGCGACGACGCTTTGGTGCGTGTACCTGCCGTCACCGACAGCTCGCCACGTCGAACGCTGAGCGGGACCGACCGCGAGCGCGCGTTCTCCGGGCCCGAGCCGGGCGACGGTGGCGACCAGCGGACGCTGCTGCATCCGGCCCTCGGCCAGGTCGGCGATGATGTCGCACGAGTGCCACAGATGCTCGTCGAGCCAGGACCACCCCGGCCGTTGCTCCATGCCAGAGGCAGGGGCGTACGGGTTCTCCACCGTCTCTCCACTGTTGTCCGGACCGACATGACGTCAACTGGCCTCATGCCGGGACCACTTTACTGAGAGAACCCGTACCGGACGGAGGGTGGTTTCCGCCCGCTGGGTGGCCCGCACGCCAGCGGGGAGTGACGCATGCGGCGCCATGAATGCGGCGCCGGGTCACCCCACCGTCGGGCAGTCCGGCAGGAGTGGTCGAGACCCGCGCCGGGCCCGTCGTCTCACCGCGCCTCGGCGGCACCACCTGCGAACGCGGGAAGGCGATCGCCCGTGCCGCCCGTGCTCGCCCCAACTGACACCGACCATGCCCCGGCGAGGCATGGTCGGTGTCAGTCATTCGGGTCGACCTGATTCAAGTGACGGTAAATCAGATACCGACCTGGTAAGGCGGATGCATTTCATGACAGCGTGGAGACCGAAACCATCCACTTCGGTCGATGCTCTCCTCGACTCGTCAAAGGATCTCGATGGCGTTGACCTTCGGAGGCCGGTTCGGGAAGGAGATTTCGTGCCACCGTTCGATCTTCACGGAGTCGCCGTTGGCGTCGAAGTAGATCAGGTCGTTGTTCCCCGTGGAGATCTTGTCCACCCACCAGCCGCCGAAGTCGGTCCTCCCGCGGTTGGCGTAGCAGTCGACGCTCTGACGTCCACCGCTGTGTGACCAGATCTTCAGGAAGTTCTCTCCGCCGCGGCACTGGACGTGGTCGATGGCGAAGGCGTTGCCCGTGGGCATGACCATGGTGAACGCGGCGGCCGCCGCGCACGCGACGGCAGCGGAACGCACGAGCCTCTTCGTTTGTGAGATCACAACTTCCCTTTCATTCGAATGTCGAACAGAGAGTTGATTTCGCCACCGCTGTGAGTGGCGGCATGCGCAAAAGGCAGCGCGAAGACCTGTACAACGCGCCCTTCGAATTGCCCCGATGTGCGCTTGCACGGCAACGATCCTGTAAAGCCGATGTACGTGGCAATCGCCCGAGAAGCACCCGGCCGGAATGTGTCGTCAAATGTCCAGAACGGGCTAGGTGGGGGGAGTTGCCCGGTTCGCTCCCGGATGTCGCGGGGCGCGGCGGCGCCCCCGCGGGCAGCCCCCCGGCACCCCGCCGGGCACGGACAGGTGGGGCGCGTAGGATGCGCGCGGCCCGGGGCCGTGTGCGCCGGGCCGCCCCCGGCCGTCGCACGGACGACACGACCGAGGGGCCGAAGCCGGGGGTGGCGGGCATGGGGGACGTGGCGGGCGCGGGGCGGGTGGACGGTGCCGGGGAGCGCGGTGAGTGCGGTGAGCGGATCGCGCCGCTGGACCGGCGGGTCTTCGCCGTCGCGGGGCTGGTCTTCGCCGTGTTGATGGCACTGTCCACGCGCTACGGCTTCCACCGCGACGAGTTGTATTTCCTCGACTGCGCGCGGCACCTGCAAGCAGGCTATGTGGACCAGCCCGCACTGGCGCCGCTGCTCGGCCGTGTCTCGCTGTCGCTGTTCGGTGTCTCGCAGGCGGGCCTGCGGCTGTGGCCGGCGCTGGCCGCGGCGGGCACGGTGGTCGTGGGAGGCCTGAGCGCGCGGGAGTTCGGCGGCGAGCGGCGCGCCCAACTGCTCGCGGCGATCGCGACCGGCACGATGCCCGTGCTGCTGGGCGGCGCGCACATCGCCAACACCACCTCCTACGAAGTGCTGGCGTGGGCGGCCATCGCGCTCGTGGTCGCCCGGATCGGCCGCACCGGTGACACGCGGTGGTGGCCCGCCGCGGGAGCGCTGGTCGGAATCGGCACGGAGTTCAACCATCTCGCGGCGATCTTCGGGATCGTCCTGGTCGCCGTGGTGCTGCTTGGTCCGGCTCGCCGGACCGTGTCCGGCCGCCACCTGCTCGTGGGCGTTGCTCTCGCCGTGCTGTTCGTGCTGCCCGACGTCTGGTGGCAGGCGCGGCACGGCTGGGCGATGTTCGAGATGACGCGGGCGCTGAACGCCGAGAACGGAGGCCCGGCGAACATCCCCACCTGGACCGTGGGCCAACTCGTCATGTCCTGCCTGGCGATGACGCCGGTGTGGGTGGCGGGGTTGCGGTTCCTGTGGCGTTCCCGTCGGCCGCTGTGGCGGTGCCTGGTGACCACGTACGCCGTCCTGTTCGTCCTGTTCGTCCTGTTCGCCGTGACGACCGGTGCGCAGGTGTACTACCTGGGCGGACTGTATGTGTGCCTGCTGGCCGCCGGGGCGGTGGGACTCGACGGATGGCTTCGGTCCCCACGCCGGCTCCGCCGTCTGTGGATCGCGACCGCGCTCTCGTCCGCGCTGCTCGTCGTGATCGTGCTGCCGGTGCTGCCGGCCTCCGACGCGGGCTGGACGTACGCCATCAACACGAACACGGGGGAGTCCCTTGGCTGGCCCCAACTGGTCGGCACCATACGGCAGGTGTGGACCGGGCTTCCGCCCGAGCAGCGAGCGAACGCGGTGATCTTCGCCGCGGACTACGGCGAGGCCGGAGCCGTCAACGAGCTCGGCCGCGGCAGCGGACTGCCCACCGCGGTGAGCGCCCACAACACCGACTGGTGGTGGGGCCCCGGGAACCCGCACGCCACGACCGTGGTGGCCATCGCACCCGGCCCTGATCACGCGCCGGGGTACGCCACTTACCTGCGCCGGTACTTCAGCGATGTCCGCCCGGCAGCCACCCTCTCCGACCCCGACGGCGTGCACAACGTCGAGTCGGGCGGCCACGTCTACGTCTGCACAGGCCCCCGCCGCCCCTGGGGCGCGATGTGGCCGGAGCTGCGCACCTACAAGTGACGCTTCCTCGGCACGTGTCGTTCAGGCCCCCGCGCCTGGCGCCGTCTTGCCTGCACCTCGGGACGGCTGCCAGGGCGGCCAGGGCGGCCGGGGCGGCCGGGGTGGCCGCGGGCGAGTGGCGCCACCACCGGCGTGCCCCGGGGTGGGCCCATGCCCCGGCTTCCGGCGTTACGCCCGTCGCGGGGGCAGGGGGTCGCCGAACAGGTTCGAGAGATGGAGGTCGAGCAGGCGCAGCGCCGTCGCCGGGTCGTGTACGTCGAGCAGGACGTACGTGGCGAGACCGTCGGCCATGCTGATCAGCAGCATCGCCTCGTCCTCGGTGGCGCGTTCGGGCGCCAACTCACCTCGTTCTGCGGCCAGTTGAAGCTGGTCGACGAAGAGCGCACGGAGCTGGGGGATGCCCTGCTTCGCCTCGGCGCGTACGCCCTCGTCGTGTACGGCGCGGGCGTAGTAGGCGGCGCCGACCAGGAGGCCGGTGCGGCTCTCGTCATCCAGTGGCAGCATGCCCGACAGGCAGGCGCGCAGCACTTCGCGGGGGGTCGGTTCGCCCGCAAGTGCCTCGATGCGCTCACGGATGCGGTCGGCGGCGAGCCGGTTGATGTGCTGAAGGGCGAAGACCAGCATCTCGTCCTTGGTGCGGAAGTAGTGCTGAAGCCGGCCGAGTGAGATGTCCGCCTCCGCGGCCACGTCGCGCAGGCTCGTGCCGTCCAGGCCTTGCGTGCCGGCGAGCCGCCAGAGCGCCGCGGAGATCTCCTGGCGTCTGGCTTCGTGATCCACCCTCTTGGGCACGGGCACGGCCTCCTCTTTCGCGGTCCTTCGGTTCGGCGGGCGTCGACGAACGGCTCGGCGACTTCTGCCGGCCCGTCTCCGTGTGTCCGTCGACCCGGGCAGCGGGCGCCCGGCCCCTCCGTGCCGACCCACTTTTGCAAGTCGCTCGTACTGTTATAACGTACGCCTATTCAATACGCTTGACTTGGAAAACGGTGACGCCCCGTGCCTCAAACCGACGCCCCGCTCCTGCGTCCTCCCCGCCACCCCGTCGATCCCCGGGCCCGCCGCTGGTGGACCGTCCAAGCACTGCTCACGCTCAGCGGCCCGATGCTGCTGACCGCGTGCGCCATGGCGGCACTGTCGCTGCTCTTCTTTCCCGGTGCGCTGCCCTGGCTGGCACCGCTCCTGGTGGTCGCTCTGGTCCTGCCCGCCGTCGGCTACCTCGTGTGGATGCCGCGTTGGCGGTACGCCGTGCACGCATGGGAGCTCGGCGGACGAGCGGTCTACGCCGCAGGTGGCTGGTACTGGCAGAAACGACGCATCGCGCCGCTGTCCCGGGTGCAGACGGTGGACACCGTGCGCGGCCCGCTGCAACGGCACTACGGCCTTGCGACGGTCACCGTCACCACTGCCTCCACGGCCGGAGACATCAAGATCGCGGGGCTGTCCGACACGGACGCCGAGGAGCTGTGCCGCCGGATCGGCGAGGCCGCGCAGGACGTGCCGGGGGATGCCGCATGAGCGCTTCATCGGACTTCCCCGCGACACACACGAACACCCGCTGGCGCCGGCTGCATCCCCGCACCCCTCTGGTGCACTGCGGCTGGATGGCAGCTCCCCTCGGCTCGCTCGCGCTGACCACCTTGGCCACTGGCGGCCGGATGACCACCGGCGCATGGATCACCTGGGCCGCCGTCACCCTCTCGTTCGCCGCCGTCACCGCCGTCGGCCTGATCCGCTGGGCCCGTACGGAGTTCCGGGTCACGGCCGACAGCCTCGACGTGCGGAGCGGACTGCTGAACCGGCGGCTGCGCAGCGTGCCGCTGCGCCGCATCCGTACGGTCGACCTGACCGCCTCCCCCCTGCACCGCCTCCTGGGTGTCACCGTGCTGCGGGCCGGCACATCGGGCTCGGGCGACGGGCGCGGCGAGTTGTCACTGGAAGCGCTCACGGTCGCCGACGCGCGCCACCTGCGCACCGAGTTGCTGTCCCGCGCCGGCACCGGGGCGACCGAGCGCGACCCACTCCTGGCCCGCATCGACTGGCGCTGGCTGCGCTACGCGCCGCTCACCTTCTGGGTCGTCGGCGGAGTGTTCGTCGCGGCCGGATCGGTCTACCGGATGCTGGACGCCATCGGCATCGAACTGTGGCAACTCGCCTGCGTGCAGCGGGCGTTCACCGAATTCGGCACCGGCGCGCTCTGGTTGACGATCCCCGCGGCGCTCCTGGTCCTGCTGGCCCTCGGTTCGGCCGGCGCACTCGCGCTCTACATCGAGAACTGGTGGAACTACCGCCTGGAGTGGACGGACGCGAACACACTGCGGGTGCGCCGAGGACTGCTCACCACCCGCTCGGTCAGCATCGAACGCACCCGGCTGCGCGGTGTGGTGCTACGTGAACCGCTGCTGCTCAGGGCCGGCGGCGGCGCGCTGGTCCGTGCCGTGGCCGGGGGACTGGGCGACCGTGAGGAGAACCGCAGACGCAGCGGCCTGCTGCCGCCCGCACCCCGGGCGCAGGCCCTGCGGGTGGCCGACGGCGCGCTGCGCTCACCGTTCCCGGGAAGCGCCGAGCCCATGGCGCCGGCGCCCCATCCGCCTGCCGCACTGAGACGGCGCCGGAACCGCGGGCTCCTGTGCGTGGTGGTGCCCGGCTCGGCCGCCCTCGCGGGCCTTGGCGCGGCGTACACCCCGGTGCTGCTGCACTGCGCCTGGATGTACGCGGCACTCTGCACGCCGATCGTTCTGTGGCTGGCGCGGGACGCGTACCGAAGCCTCGGGCACGGTATACAGGGCGACTTCCTGGTGGCCCGCTCGGGGACGTTCAGCCGTGACACCGTCGCCCTTCGGCGCGAGGCGATCGCGGCCTGGACGTTCACCACTACACCGTTCACCCGCCGGTCCGGACTGGTCACGCTCACGGCCGCGGTCGCGGCCGGTGAACAGGGCTACTGCGTCCGGGACGTGGCCGCCGCCGAAGCTCCGGCCTTCGCCGCGGCCGTGACCCCGGGTCTGCTCGACGAATTCCTGGCCGCTCGGGCGACGACACGGCGACACGGGAAGCCGCGACGGGGATGATCTATGCCGGTGCGTGTCGGCCGACGCCGTGTCGGCCGAGTCCGTACGCCGCCGACGCCCGCCGGATCCTGGGCTGCGGCAGGCCGATGCGACGAGCCGAGCCAACGCGGTCCGATCGCCGTCATACCCGACCGCGATGGTGGTGAGCGCGACCCACCCCGGCATGTTGCCGGCCGGAAGCCCATCCTTGAACATCGCCCCGCCCCCCACGTCCACCGCCAGGGGCACCCGCCACCTCCGCTCGGCAATGCTGCGGGGCCTACGTCGTTTCGCGTCGACCGGTGCCTTCGGGAGAGCTCGGCAGGGCTTTCAGGGGCAGGAGCTGGGGGCGTTTCGCGGTGCGGCCGTCGCCGGAGGACTGGCCCCGCAACCGGCGTCCGAGCCAGGGCCCGAGGAAGGTGGCCGCCCAACGCAGTTCGGCCGCTGCCGCTTGCCGGCGCCCCTGAACAGCCTGGGGCGGCAGGGGACGCGTCCAGGCGTCGTCACTCCGGGGCAGGTGGATGGCCTGGGCGACGGCTGCGGCGATCCGTTCGTGGCCGAGGGGGCTCGCGTGGAGCCGGTCCGCGCTCCACAGCCGTGGATCGGTGGCGATGGCCTGCCGACCGGTCTCGGCGACCGCGACCCCGTGCCTGGCCGCCGCGGCGCGGATGCGGGTGTTGAGGTCGAACACCCGGGACCTGAGGGGCCGGGCAAGGGGCACGATCCTCCCGATGTCGGGGAAGGTCACCGTCGCCACCTGGGCCCCGGCTGCGGTGAGCGCACCGAACATGTCCTCAAGGTGGGCGGCCACCTCCGCCGCATCGAAACGTGGCCGCAGCAGATCGTTGACCCCGGCGACGACAGTGGCGAGGTCGGGGCGCAACGCGAGGGCGGGGCCCAGTTGTTCCGCGTGGACCTGGCCGGCGACGCGCCCGCGTATGGCCAGATTGGCGTAGTGAAGCCCGGGGTTGACGGACGCGATGTGCTCGGCGAGCCGGTCGGCCCAGCCCCGCAGGCCCGTGGTGTCGTCTCCGTCGCCGAGCCCTTCGACCTGGCTGTCACCGAGGGCGACGTACCGCAGATATTCACCGCTCGGCATGGCTCGCCTGCCTTGCCTTGAGGACAGCCGCGATGCGCAGGCACCACTCCCGGTGCTCCTGCTCGAAGGCCAGGCCTCGCAGACAGGTCAGGTACGGCCCGATCCGTTCGCCCCGGAGGAGGAATTCCTCCTCCTCCGCGCCACCGCGCAGTTGTCGCAGGAGGTTGCCGAGGAGTTCGATCTTGGCGTCGGCGGCCGATGCTCGCTCTTCCAGCTGCGCGATGACGGGTGCGGTGCCGATGCGGTCGGCGACCTGGACCTTGACGAGGAGATCGTCGCGGATGAACGAGGGCTTGGACACGGCCACGGCGAAGTTCTCCAACTCGGCGCGGCCGGCGTCGGTGACCTGGAACACGCGCTTGTTGGGCCGGGTTTCCTGCACCACCTGCCGACCCGCCACGAGGCCTTCCTTCTCCAGCTTGGTCAACTCGGCGTACAACTGCTGGGGAAGGGCGTGCCAGAAGTTCGCGACGCCGACGTCGAACGCCTTCGCCAGCTGGTATCCGCTGTACTCACCGTCCAGAAGCGCCGCCAGCACGGCATGCCGCAAAGCCATCGAGTGCTCCTTTGGTTTTCTCGTCCGCCTCCGCATCATACTCAGAAAATGACTAGTCTCATCCTTGAGTAGCCCGACGGACTGCCTCACTCGTGCGGGCGACGCGCGCCCGCCGGGCGATCGCGGACGGTGCCCGATATGACACTCTCCGTGTGTACCAGTCGGTGTGGAGTACCCACGTGCACACAGGAGTTGCCTCCATGAGCTTGAGTCTTCGTCGTTCCCTCCCCGCCCTCGTCGGCGCGGTCGCCCTCACACTCGGCCTCCCGGCAGCCGCGTCCGCGACCTCTTCCGTGCCCACCGCCGTCATGAACCCCTGCGGGTTCTACGAGACGGGAAGCGACGCGTTCTACAACCACTGCACCGGCGACGGCTCGCACGTGGTCATCAAGGTACGGGTGGCCTTCGGTCCCGACTTCGAGCGCTGTGTGGCCCCGGGCAGGACCTGGCTGGGATCGGCGAAGAAGATCCAGAGCGCCCATTACGTCGGTCGCACCTGCTGATCCGGACCGGCTCTTCGACGGGCGGGCGCATGGCTGTCGCATGACGATGCCGCCGCCCAGGCACCGGGCCCATCTCCTCTCTGGGCGCGTGGCTGTGACGTGGGCGGGGCGGTTCAGGCTCCTGCCTCATACGGCAGGCTCTTCCGCGCTTCGTGGCCCGGTGCCGTCGAGGGCAGGCTCGCCGAGCCGCCCCGGTGAAGGTGTTTCCGTGCGCTGTCCGGGAGTTGCTGGGTGCTGGCGCTGGGCCCACCTCACAGCGAAGGGGGCCGCCAGCCCCGCGAGGACGAAGAGAGCGCCGACGACATACCAGCCGGGGCGGCCCCAAGTGATGCACAGGGAGATGAGCAGGGCCGGGCCGACCGCTTCGGCCAGGCCCGCGCCGAGCCCGAACACGCCGAGGTACTGGCCTGTGGCGTGTTGGGGGGCCAGGGCGAAGGAGATCTCGAACCCTGCGGCGGAGTGCCAGAGTTCACCGATTGTGTGGACGATCACCGCCGTCAGGAGCAGCGCCGCGGCGGCCCAGGCCGGGAGGCCGGCCGACAGCGAAATGATCACGCAGGCGAGGAAGAAGGCCACGCCGGATCGCCGATAGACGACGGCGCCGGCGGTGGGGGTGGCCACGTTGCGGCTCGCGCGCACCTGGAACGCGATGACGATGACGGTATTGAGCAGCATGGTGCCCGAGATGAGCCAGTGGGGGGCCGTGGTGGCGGCGACCAGCCAGAGCGGGACGGCGACGGTGAGTACCTTGAACTGGATGGCCATGACGCCGTCAAGGAACGTGAGCGCGAGGTAGGGCCGGTCCCGCAACGCGATCCAGCGGGGGCCGTCGGCGGCGGGCCGAAGCGGTGCGACCGGCGGGAGGAGCAGGAGAAGCGCCGCCGACGCCACGAAGGCGACGGTGTTTCCGATGACGAGCACCTGGTAGGCGCTGTGGGTGCCCACCTGTACCGCCCACCCCGCCAGTACGGCTCCCAGCGATATCCCGATGTTGGTCACCGCGCGCAGGTAGGCACGGAACGCTTGCGGCCGGACTCCGCCGTAGTGCCGGATGAGCGGACTGCGGGCGGCGTTTCCGGCCCCCTTGGCCCCCAGCGCCGCGGCGACCACCGCCACGAACGGCCAGAACCCGTCCACGAGTACGAAACAGGCGGTGGCCAGCGCCTGGACGCCGAGGGCGGCCATGTACACCCCGCGTGCGCCGATCCGGTCCGCGAGATGTCCGGCGGCGATGCCCACGAGGAGGGAGAAGAGCCCCGCGATGCCCAGCCCCAGACCCACTTGGGCCGCTGGAAGGTGACGGTCCTCGGTGAAGTAGAGGACTCCGGCTGTGAGGTAGAGGCCGCTACCGATCGTGTAGACGAAGTTGGACACGGCAAGGGTGCGGGGTGGGCCGGGATCCGGCAGTAAGGAGGTCATCGAGGAGTTCCCGTTCCTGGGGTACCAGTAAGGGATGACCAAGCTAGGTGCTTATTACCTCTGGAGGCAAGGGGTCCGGGTAGAAGGTGGCCGCGCGGGCGGCCCGGGCCGTGAACTGGGCTGCGGTGTCCGCCCGTTGGGGGCGGGCACGCGTGGGCGGACACCGGTCGCTCGCCGAGCGCCGCTCCGCCCCGGCGTGGTGGCCCGCCGTGTTGGCTCGGCGTGGCGCGCCGTCTTGGTGGCCCGGGTGCGCGGCGAGGACCGTCGGACCGTGACGCGCCCCTTCGTCAGATCATGAGCAGGAGCCGCGTGTGCGGGACGAGCTTCCGGTTCACGCTCGTGCTCTGTACAAAGATCGTGAATTCGTCGTTGTGGTCCGCCTTTACGCGCACTTCCGTGTCCGGCAGGCCGAGCAGAGCCCGGGCTTCCGGCCCGGTGTACACCCGGTCGGTCTTCTTCTCCAAGACAGCGATCTGCTTGCGAGCCTGGATTTTCTCAGGCTTGCTCAACTCATAGAACGCGCAACCCGTGCGGTATGTGTGCCCGCATTCGATGACCCAGTCGCGTATTGCCGCGTCCCGGGCCACCGGAATCAGCTGGTACTCGGACGGATTCACCGGAGTGAGACCGGCTGCCTTGATGGTGTCCTTGTTGACGGCCTCGGCGCCCGTGGAGAATACCGCCCGAGATCCCCTGATGCCCTTGGTGCGGCCCATCATGAAATTCTCGGTCGCCTGCTGGATGACCTGCCCGGCCTCTTCCAGCCCCTGGGTGCTCGTGGCGTCCCAGATGGCCACGTTGTCCTTGGGGAAACCGCACTGCATGGCCTCGCGCTTGCCCATCTGGTCCGGCACGAGGACGGCCAGGGTCCAGTTGTCCTGCTGGGTCCGGACCAAGTTCGCCACCGCCTGGACGAGATCACGCGGGTTGTCGGCGGGGGCGTCGGGGCAGCGGTGACTTGCGTTCTCCTGTCCATCGGTCAGAACGAACGTCAAGAAGCTGTGGTCGCCGTAGAGTTGCGCGGTCTGTGCCAGTTCTCGCTGTGACTTCAGTGTGGCCGCCAGGAGCGCCGTCATTCCACCGGTCCGGTACAACTGCTTCAGGGACGGCATCCGCAGCACGTCCTTGTCGTAGACGACGCACTCGACTCGATCGGCGAATACGTACACCGTGACGCGGGTTTCCTGGTCCAGTTCCTTCGACCGGCGGGCCAGATAGGCGATCTGCTGATCGGCTACCTCGATGACCTTTCGGCTCAGGTGCGACATGGATGAACTGGCGTCCAGAACAAGGGCGACGTGATTGATGTAGTTCTGGTTTCCGGACATGCTTGTTCCCCCTCGTTGTCGTCCGACTCGATACATCGATCGTCTCACCCACCACTGACAATCGATCTTGGATCCCACACGGCCGGCCGAGCACGGCCGGCCGAGCACGGCCGGCCGAGCCGCGTGCGGGTCCAGGGGGTCACGCGAGCCGCAGGTCGATCCAGGGGATGGTGTCTCCGGGCAGGAGGTAACGCTCGGTCTCCACGAACCCGTGCCGCAACGCGAACCGCAGGCCGGCGTCGTTGGAGGACAGGACGACGGTCTCGATCACCCGCGCTCCCAGGGACCGCGCCCGGCTGAGTCCGCGTGCGTACAGTTCGTCGCCGAATCCCTGCCTGCGGTGGGCGGCGAGGACACGGGCGATGACGGTGGCCGTCTGCGTGTCGTCCGTCGGCGGCCGCACGGTGCTGCAACCCACGACCTCGTCGCCGAGGTACGCGATCTCCAGCCGATTGCGCCGGGCGCGTTCCCGTACGTCGTCCAGGGAGAGGGGGTGGGTCGGAATGATCACGTTGTGGACGTGTCGCCAGCTGGCGAGTGCGGCGTCGCCGGTCGGTTGCTGGATGCGGAGATCAGACATCGCAACAGGAGATCGGGTACGACCGTGAACGTCAAATCCATTGGGGGAGCTGCTTCTTGGAGGCAGCTTCCGGCCAGGCCCCACAGGTGTGGAGGAGGTATGCGAGCGGAAGCGGTCCAACCTGGGAGCTCGTGAGGCGGGGGCCTGTGAGGCGCGGGCGTGTGAGCCGGTGGCTTGTGAGGCTCAATGTGGCGTCTCGGTGAGGAGTTGGCCGTGCGGCTGCCGCGTATCCCCAGTGCGGCGCCTCCGCTTCGCACCGAGCAAAGGTGGCTGTCTTTGCTGACCGTCCATGACAGCCCTGGGTCTGCCTGGCCGGCCGGCCGCCCGCGGGTGGCGGTGCGGGCGGCCGGCCGGGTGAGGTGCACCCGTCGACGGGTGGGGTCGGTCGTGCTGGGGGTGCGCAGGGACGTCAGGCCGGTACGGGACCCGAGGTCAGGTCCTTGACGGGCCAGGTGGTCACGGTCTCGGACGTCGGCTGGACGGCGAGGATGTGGAGTTGGGCGTCGATGCCGATGGTGGAGACGACGAGGTTGCCTTCGGTG
Source organism: Streptomyces sp. NPDC048416 (assembly GCF_043200435.1). Lineage (NCBI taxonomy): Bacteria > Bacillati > Actinomycetota > Actinomycetes > Kitasatosporales > Streptomycetaceae > Streptomyces > Streptomyces sp. NPDC048416. Next base: position 39,209 of record NZ_JBICXU010000012.1, on the reverse strand, counting down.
TCGAGCGCTGCGGAATGGGTGTGGGCGAAGGGGGTGCTGCCGCACGGCGCCCATGTGGTGGTGAACGGCGTACCGTCCAGAGGCTGGCGGCTGAGGGCCAGGGTGCCGTCGTCCCGGCGCTGGACGAGGACGGCGGAGGCATCTCCCGGCAGCACAGTGGCGGTGACGGTGCCGAATCCGGGCGTGGTGTCGACCAGTTCGGGCTGGGTGTTCCAAGTGCCGCCGGGCTCGACCTGGCGGTGGGCGATGAGCCAGCCGGTGCCGGGCTGACGCGAGAACATGACCAGACGTCCGTCGGTCTGTTCCACGAGGGTCGTGGTGCCGGCCGGGCGGGCGAGCTGGGTCGCGTAGTCGCGGACCAGCGGGCCCTCGGGCCGGGCCTGGTGCCAGCGGAGCATGCTCGTCTTGGTCGTGGCGTAGATCTCGGTGTGGCCGCTGCGCAAAGTGATGGCGCTGGCGCCTTCGAGTGTTCCGCCGTGCAGGTCGCTCCAGAGCCCCCAGCCGTCGTCGGTGGCGGTGCGCGCGCTGAGGCCGGTGCCGAAGTTGCGCAGCACGATCTGCGGATGTCCGGAGGCGGTGACGAGGGCGGTGGGCATGCCGAGGGCACGGCGGCGGATCGCGTTGTGCTGGTCGTGCGGGCTGCCCAGCGACTGCCAGGCCCCGAAGTCGCCGTCGGGGGCGCTCTGCTGGAGGTGCATGACCTCGCGGCGGTGGTCCTCGGGGTCGGGGGCGATCACCGTGCGGACCGCGAACACATGGATGCGGCCCTGCGCGTCGCGCACAGCGTCGAGCCGGGGCAGGCAGCGGCCCTCGTCGTCGACGGCCCACCGGCCCAGGGGCTCCGGCCCGCTCCAGGACTCGCCGCCCGGCACGTCCTGGGTCCATACGACAGGACGGCCGCCGAGGACGGCAAAGGCGGTGAGACGGCCGTCGCCGCGCGGCTGAAGCCACGTGGTGCTTCCGCGCCAGCGGTGGGTGGTGCTCTGACCGTAGTAACGGTTGAACGCGCGGTTGCCCAGGGGGCGGTCGCCGCATTCGCCCGGGCCTTTGAGGCAGTCGTGGCCGTCTTCACCACCGTAGATGGCGAGGTAGTGGAACTTCTCGGCGGCGGCGGTGGGGCTGAGGTTGTCGGGCTGCAGCTTGTTGCAGTACCCGGAGTAGCTTTCCACGACCGGCCGGTGGCTCTGGTCGCGCTCCTCGTAGACGCGCAGGGCCGCCAGGGCGAACAGGGCGGCGGCCGTGTGGTCACTGTTGTCGCAGTAGGTGACCGTGTCGGTGGAGGAGTCGTAGCGGGTGCGGTCCGGGTCGGGGTTCATGACGCGGACCACGGCCGGCTGGTAGGCGGTCAGCAGGTCGGCGAGAGTCGTGATGACGCCGTCGCGGGTGAGTGCCCGGCCGTCACCGCGTGCCGGAATGGGACTGCCGCTGGGGCGCAGCGTACCCAGCTCGGCGATCTTGTTGGCCCAGAGGTTGAGGACCTTCTGGTCCGGCATGGCCACACACGTACGCAGGTTGAGGAAGATCAGAGTGACGCGGCCGTCTTCGAGGGTGTTCACCTCGGCGATGGCACCCTCGCTCACCTTCAGCGTCTCGCGCACCCACGTGGCCCGGCGACTGCCGGTGATCATGGCGGCGTAGGCGGCTCGGATGCCGTGCTGGCGGGCCGCGGTGTACCCGGCGTAGTCGGGGGCGGCCGTCTTGCGGGCGGGATCGTCGGAGGCCAGGTTCAGCCCGTCGGCCTCACCGGTGGTGAGGTACACACTGACGACCGGTACGCCGGCCCGGACGCTCTGCAGCAGGTCCGGTGTCATGAAGTACAGGTCGTCATCGGTGTGTGCACAGATCTGCATGTGCGGGGCAGCCTGGCCGGCCAGCGGCCGGCTCGAAGCGTCCAACGACGAGGACGCAGTGGCACGACGGAAGAAACGCATCACGAACGAGGCCTTTTCGAGACGAGGACGGATCTGGGTAAGTCTTGTGGCAGAGGACAATGCATGACGGGTTGTCAGGAAGCGGTCCGCAGAGGGGACATGGCCGGGAACAGCCCCTGTTGGAGCTTGCCGGCCGGCAGCCGTCCCACCAGTCGGTCCACCAGCCGGGCGGAGTGGTGGACGACGACCATGAGGGCCGGGAAGAGCTGCACCCCGGCAAGGGCACAAAGGCGCCCCTGGCGTCGCGTCGCGTGGGCCCCAAAGACGGGTGCCGTCGGCGGTATCCCCCCGGGCAGGACCGCTGCCCCGCCGCTAGTGACTGTTCCCATCCCCGCCCACCGCTCGCTCATACGATCACCAGAACAATACGGGAGTGTTGACCCCGTTTCGAGAGGGAGCTCCGATGGGGCGGGTGAGGCGGTTCTCGGATGCGCAGAATGGAGCCATGCAGCGTGCCGTCGCCTGTTCAGGAGCAGGTGAGCGGTGATGGCGGCTCGGGAGCGGGGCTGGGCGGCGTGGGGCCGGGCGGGGTAGGCGCGGGGTGGGGTCGGGCACGCGGTCGGGGTGTCGGCGTGGCGGGCCGCCGGTCGGCTGGGGCGGTATGGAATAGGGCATGCGGCATGCCGACCGGCTCGGTCGCGTGGCAGACGGTGCCGAGCAGGGACTGGTCTTCGGCAGCCGCGTGATGGCGTAGGGTGGTGTTCACCGACGCGGGGTGGAGCAGCTCGGTAGCTCGCTGGGCTCATAACCCAGAGGTCGCAGGTTCAAATCCTGTCCCCGCTACTGCACGAGAGGGCCCGGATCCACTTGGATCCGGGCCCTCTCGCGTGCCGATGTCGTTGCGGCGGGAACTGGCACGCAAGAGGGACGGTGACGCGGCGAGCGCGGCGCCGTACACCGCACATGGCGGCAACCGTATTGACCGCCGTTCCGTCGGGACGCCCGCCACGCCAGCGAGACCCACCACGTGTCCTGGGAGGGCCGGGAAGCCGCTCACCAGGGCGAAGCCGGGGCCGGGGGACATCGCTCCCAGGCCGGAGCCAGACGTGCCCCTGCCGTTTGTGCCCCGCCCTGCCGCCCTCACGGCAGGGAGGCACGCCCACCCCGCAGGAGGAGGGCGCTGCGGCAACCCCCACGGCCACCGTTCGGCAGCAGGTCCGGCGGGGTGATCGAGCTCCATGCCGATGGGCACCCGCAGCGCACAGCTCCTCGCGAGGGATGGCCGGATGTCGACCACCCCGCCTCACCCCCGCGAACCCGGTGCGCACCAGGCCACGGCCTTGCGTCGACTCTCGTCACCGGCGTCGTGGACGACCTGGACGCGGTCCAGCAAGCACCCCGAAGAGGCACTGAACACATCCGTATGATCCTCCTGACGTGACGATTTCACGATCCGTCCCCGGGTCTCGCCGCCCCGGGACCTTCGAGGACACACGAGCACGGGGGGCACGATGGAAACCGCACGGTGGGCCACGCTCATAGCCGCCACTGTCACGATGGGTCTGGTCAGCGGCCTCTTCTACGGCTTCGCCGTCGCGGTGATGCCGGGTTTGCGGCGTACCGGCGACCTCACGGTCATCGAGGTCATGCAGCGGATCAACACAGCCATCCTGAACGGATGGTTTCTTCTCGGCTACCTGGGCGCGTTCCTTTTCACCGGCGTGGCTCTCGCCCTGCACATTCCGTCCGACGGTCGCGACGTGCTGCCGGCGCTGGTGGGGGCCCAGCTCTGTTGCGGCGCCTCGATGGCCATCACGGGCCGAGTGAACATTCCGCTGAACAACGCCTTGCAGGAGGCCGGTCCGGCCGCGCTCATCGGTGACCCGGCCGCCGTGCGCACGGCTTTCGAAGGTCCCTGGGTACGCGCCAACATCTGGAGGGCTCTGCTCTCCACTGCCGCCGTCGGTTTCCTGGCGTGGTCCCTGTATCTGGAGGGCGTCGCTTCTTGAAGCCGTTGACTCTCCTGGAGCGTCACGCCGGTACGGCGGCAGGTGTCAGCGCCAGTGGTTGTTGCTGGTGTGGTCCCCGGCGAGCCAGCGGGCGAGGTCGGCGTGGGCTGTGGCACGCATCTCGGCGTCGATCTTCTCCGCGTCCGGGTGGTCGACAGCGAACTCCAGGATCAGGCCGTTGGGGTCCGTGACGTACAGCGAGACGCAGAACCCGTGGTCGATCACGTGGGCGTTCGTCTCCGCTTCGCCTGCCGTGGTGATGCGCTGGAGCATGGCTTCCTGGGTGTCCGCCTCGACCTTGAAGGCGATATGCCGCAAGGGGGTGGGGTTGATGTGGGTCTTGAACTCCTTCTGGTCCTGCGGGTCGGCGAACTGGAAGAAGGCGAGCGCGCTGCCGTCGGCCAGGCCGTAGAGCGCGTGGCTGTAGGCGCGCTCCGACCCGGACATCACCTCGCGCTCGGTCCACGTGGCCACCAGGGGCAGGCCGATCACATCCTCGTAGAAGTGCCGGTTGGCTTCCTGGTCGTCGGTGACCCAGGCGTGGTGGTGGAGGCGCAGGGGCAGGGTCTGACTCATGTCTTGGTCAACTCCTTTGGCCGGGTGAGGCGTTGGTCCGGAAACCGGTGTGGTCGCCGACGCCGTGAACAGCATGGCACGTGAAGCAGTTGAAGGTTAAATCAGTTCGGGCCATTGTTCGCACGCCGGAGCGCCGATCGTCCGCCGGTCGGCCGGCGGGGTGGAATTTGCGTGGTCGATGTGGCCCGAGCGGCGGCTGGAGAGGCCGTCTGTGCGAGAGCGGACCGGCTGCCGGCGCGAGCGGAGCCGTGGGGGCGCGGGGGCTTCGACCTGACGCGATGCGACGCCGGGTGTCACGTGTGGCCTGCAACAGCGCAGGTGGAGACCATGAGATGTCAGTGGCATTGCGTACGGTCTGCCCATGGATCAGCAGCGAGCAGGAGACGCACGGCAGGCGTGGGGGCGGGTGACCGCGTGGCTTGAACATCATTCCGGTGACGTTCTGGCCGCTCTCAACAGGCCGGGGAGTCAGGCGGCCATCGACGAAGCCGAACTGCGCATGGACCTCAAACTGCCTGAGCAGATGCGGCAGTGGCTTCTGGCAACCGACATCGGCCCCGGTCAGCCGCATGCCGGATCGAGTCTGGTGGCGCTGGGATGCCCGGGCGTCGTTCCCGGCGGCGGACTCCTTCTGGGCCTCACGGACATCGAGCGTGTCTACGTCCACAAGATGGATCAGGCAGAAAGGGCACCGTCCGGAGAGACTGCGTGCCCGTCCTGGCGCAGGGAGTGGGTGCCGATCGTCTCGGAGCGCGACGGTTTCCATGGGAAGTTCGTGAACGCGAGCACGGGAACGGTGGGGTCTTGGAGTGAGGGGGCGTTCCCTGAAGACAGCCAGTACGCCTCGTTGTTCGCCTTCTTTCAGGATGCGGCTGACCAGCTCCAGGGGATCTGTTCGGGCGACTGGGGTGGGCCCGGCAGGGCGCGCGGGCCCCGTCCGGAGGATGACCCCATACGTTACTGGGCCCGTGCGAATGGCTACCTTGTACATGACCGTGGTCGCATCCCCGCAGCCATCCGCGAGGCATATGTGGCGTCGCGGTGAGCGCCGAACGGGACGTCCCGCCACCGGAAGTCGGCACCACGTGAGCCGTCATCCGGTGGTGTCGCCGGTGAGGTGAAGTCGTGCCGTGGGTACGCCGAAGGCCCCCCCTGGCCCGCTCCTCCTGTCCCGACTCGTGTCCTATCCCGACTCATGCCCGGCTTCTGGTGGGCCGTAGGCGAATGTGTACTGGGTGAAGTCGGCGAGGTGGACATACCCAAGGCGCTGGTAGAGGGCATTGCTGGTGCGGTTGGCCGGGTCCGTGAACAGCACGACGTCCGTCGCGCCCGAGGCCAGCGCCGCGCGACTCACCTCGTACGTCACGGCGCCCGCGTAGCCATGGCCCCGGTGGCGGGCCGGGGTGTAGACGGGATCCACCCGGACCATGCCCCCGACGATCGAGGTCCTGGCCGCCATGGCGACGGGGATTGCGTCCGGGGTTTCCCAGAGTGTGAAGTGTCGGTCGCCGAACCGCGAGTCGGCCCAGGAACCGGCGTCGATCAGGTCGATGGAAGGCTGCTCCCCGAGCTCGGCGCAGAACTCACGGCACCAGCACACGACTTGCTCACGGTCCTGACCACCCGCCATGCGCCCCCGGCCCTCTGGGCGCGGCCTCGGCGGGGTGAGTGTGCCGAGACGGTAGAGGCGCGCTCGCCAGCGAGGAGTCGGCACCGCGCCCGTACATCCCTGCCATGGACTCGCGAAAGCGGTGGCGGTTTCGTGGTCTGCGAGAACGCCGGTGGGGGAGTGGTTGACGCGGGTCAGATGAGTGGCGAGGGCTAGGGGGTGTCTGGTGGATCATGGCCGGGGGTGCGGCGCCTGGCACGGCACCTCGCGGCGTTGCCGAAACGCCCCGATAGCTCCGCTATCACGACGTTCCGGCGCCTTGCGATGCACCGCACCAGGCGCCGCACCCTGACCGACCCTGATCCACCAGACACCCCCTAGGGCCTGATCGGCGGCGAGAGGGGTGACACTCAGGTACCCGCCGGGCGTGCGACAGCAGACGGCTCGGACCTCACCTCCTGCCTCCAGTGAGCCGAAGACGGCGGCTGAGGCACCCTGTGCTGCCCTCCCACGTCTCCGCAGCTTCTCGATGTCGGTCAGCGGCGTGGTGTGCAGGGCCGGCCGGGAGCGAAGGAAGTCCCCCACCCGGACCAGGAAGTCGTCGACGTCTGCGGTCAGTTGCCAGCCGTCGGGGAGTCGGTCAAAGCAGTGCGTTCGCACCGGCGTCACCACCCGTGTGGCCATCCATGTCACCGTCCGTGTCACTGTCACCGTCCCTGTCGCGGTCGAGGGCTGCCTGAGGGAGGTCAGGAGTCAGCGAGTGGATGCGCGGTATCGGCGAGGGCAGAAGCCACAGCACCGACAGGGCTCCGCCGACAGCAGCGATGAGCAGTGTCGACCGCAGGCCGATGAGGGTGGCCAGGAGGCCGCCCACGACGGCGCCCACGGGCCGCAGGCCGTAATTGATCGTGCTGTACGCGCCGGCGACTCGACTCCGCATGCCGTCGGGAACGACGTTGCTCTGAAGGGAGTTGAGGTTGACGTCGAAGAGCATCACGCCGATTCCCGCAAGAAACTCGCTCAGGGCCAGCGCTCCGGCGCGCGTCCAGAGCTGGCCGCCCGCAGCGGCGGCGATGGCGAGCGGAGCTGGGAACAGTACGGCGCCCACGGCGATGGTGCGGCCCACGCCGAGTCTTCGCGAGATCACCGGAGCGATCACCGCGCCCAGTATCGAGCCGGTCGCTCCGATTCCGAACGCCGCACCGATGACCCCTGCGGTCAGCCCCAGGTTCCGGCCGGCGAACAGCACGATCAGGCCGCTCCCTCCGACAAAGGTGAAGAAGTTGGCGGTTGCCGCGCACCCCAGGCTCGCTCGCAACACTGGGTGGCGGACGACGAACCCCAAGCTCTCCCTGGCACGTTGAAGCACCGAGCGTGCCGCCTGGCCGGCGGCGACCGGCGGTTCGTCGATCGAAACCCGGCCGATCAGAACCGCCGACGCCAAGAATGTCAGGACGTCGACGGCGACGGCGGCGGGCGCGGTCAACGCCTGGATCAGAGCGCCGCCGACGGCCGGCCCCACCACGTACGAAGCGGAGCGGCTGGTGCTGAGCTTGCTGTTCGCGTCGATGTAGGACGACCGAGGCACCAGCCGGACGAAGAACGGCGGATAGGCGGTGTTGAACAGGACCCCGGCTGCGCCCGTCAGCAAAGCCACCACATACAACTGGCCGAGCGAGACGGCCCCCACGAGGTAGGTGACCGGCAGGGAAAGCAGTACCGCCGCCCGCGCCAGGTCGGCAAGGACCATCAGGCGCCGCTTGTGGACCCGCTGGTCGACCCAGGCACCGAGGACCATCGCGAGCAGGTTCGGGACCCAGACGAGCGCCGTCAGCCATGCCACCTCATTGGCCGAGGCGTGCAGCGCGCCCACCGCGATGAGCGGCAGAGCCAGTTCGGTGATCCGGTCGCCGAACTGCGAGATCGACTGGCCGGCCCAGAAGCGGCGGAACCGTAGATCTCGCCACAGGGATAACGGTAGGGACTGGCCTGTCGCGCTCATGACGTCCCGCCAGTCCGCGCCGTAGGAGTCTCCGGCAGGGCAGATTCCTCCGGCGAGCTTTCCGGCAAGGTGTACCGCAGTAGTTGCACGGCGCGGCCGTCGGCCGGCCGGGCCGCCTCGTCCCGCGTCACGTAGGGCGCGAGAACACGCTCGAACGCCGCCTCGATCGCGGCGAGTTCGGCCGCGGTGACGACGACGCGGGTGTGTGCCAGGCCGCCAAGTCGCCGCCACTCATGATCGAGTTCGGGCTCGACCTCTGCTGCCCAGCGGCTCGGCAGGTCTCCCGAACGCAGAAACATCTCGCGGGACAGTACGCGCGCAGCCGCAGTCCCCTCCTTGTCGGCCGGATCCTCGGGCGTCTCGAACCGGAAGCCCCGTGCCACCGCCTCCCACCGCCGCTGACGGCGGTCCGGCCCGGGCTCGGCGTCGCGGATCAGGCCGAAACTCGCCAGATGCCGCAGGTGCCAGCTCGTCACCGACGGGGTGGCGCCCACATCGGGCGCCAGTTGCGTCGCGGTCGCCGGCCCATGCCGTCGCAGGCGTTCGAGGATCGCCAGCCGCACAGGGTGTGCCAGTGCGCGCATCGCCTGCGGGTCGGTGATCTCGATGTCGCCCAGGGGGTGAGGAACAGAAGCCATGACGTGAGAGCTTCCTCTCACATATTGTGAGAGTCAAGTCTCACGTCCCCGGAAATGCCAGCCGCGCGCGCTGACCCGCACCCATCCCCACACCCGCATCCACCCCCACACCCACCCCCGCATGCAGTTGGGCGCGGCGTTTTGGGGCACACGGGATACGTATCCGGCCGTTCGGCGCAAGGAGAGGCAGTGGAGAAGGACTCATCACTGAAAGCCGTGGGATGGGCGCGTTCCCTTCCGCTGAGCAGCGGCGTGAAGGAGGCGAGAGACTGGACGCGCGCCCATCTCATGACGCTCGAATGGGCTCAGCAGGCACCGCAGGTGATGGACGCCGTGCTGCTGACCGTCTCCGAGCTGGTGACCAACGCCCACGTGCACGCCCGCAGTGCGGCACAGTTGATCCTCACCTGGGACGAGGCGTGCCTGCATGTGACCGTGCACGATTCCTCACCTCAGTTGCCCGAGCAACGGGCCCCGGACGAGCAGGCGTTGGGAGGGCGCGGTCTCATGTTGATCGATGCGCTCTCCGACGAATGGCACGCCTATCCGTGCCCCCGGGGCAAGAACGTCACCGCTTGTTTCCAGCCGCCCTCGCTGGATGGTCACGAGGTGCGCGACTCCGAGTGATGCCGGTGCGCGACTCCGAGTGATGCCGGTGAGCGACTGCCGGCGATTCCGTGCACAGCGAGGACGTTGCCGTACGCCGGCCGGACCTGGCGGTACGCCGAACCGGACCCTGCGGTACGCCGTCCGGACGTTGAGGTACGTCGGCCGGACATTGCGGTACGCCGTCCGGTCGTTGCGGTACGCCGCCTGGGCCTGGCGGTACGCCGTCGGGAGGTCGCGGTAGGCCACCCGCACTTCGCCGTACGCGCCCGGGGGTCGACCCACATCCGCGGGAACCGAGCGCGTGGGTCAGTGTTCCAGGCTGGAGCGGACCAGTGCCGAGGCCAGGCGCGGCAGCTCTTCCGGAGGGACGAGACGTGCCAGACCCTCGGGGGTGGAGGGAAGGCCAAGCGCGGTCGCCGACTCCCGTGCCCGGTCGTCGAAGGACGGGCGCAGCTCGGGCCAGATTCCCTGTGCCTCGCGGCAGAAGATGCCGGCCCCCACGGGGCCGATGCGCGGCACCTCCTGAAGCAGCTCCCGCACGACCTGAGGGTCACCGGCCGCTTCGTCCCGCAGGCGGCGCAGGTCCCCGTGCCAGCGCCGTAGCAGTACTTCGGCTCCTTCAAGCAGGGCCGTGGCGGTGCTCTCGTCGTAACGGCGGTAGTGGGCCCGGCCGAGCGCGTCCACGATGGTCTGCCAGTCCGTGTCCGCCATGGCGCGGGCGGTACGCAGGCGCGTCCGGAACAGTTCGCGTGCGGCGTCGACCGCGATGTCGGCCTTGATGCGGGTCGAGCACAGCACGGCCAGTACCAGGAGTTGGTAGAGAGGTGACGGCTTGTCCCGAAGGGTGATGCCGGCTTCCTCGGCGTAACTGCGGCCGTGCTCACGCAGCAGCTCGGCCAGTGTGTCCTTGGTGCTCATCAGGGCCTCGCTCCTTCGATGGGGCCGATCTCAACAGCGCACTCCGAACATATCTGCCGCATGTGCCTGAGTAGGTCAGCCCGGGCCCGTGCCCTGGACTCATGAGCCCGTCAGGGGGTGTGGGAGGCCAGGCGGCCCAGGAGCGTGACGCACTGCCGGAGCTGCGGCCGCGCTTCGGGTCCGAGGGTGTCGGTGATGGCCGAGGTGAGCCATTGCGTGCGCTGGGCGCGTTCCCGCTGGAGGTGGGTCCGGCCCAGGTCGGTGATGTGCAGAAGGAACTTGCGGCCGTCGCTCGGGTGGGGCGCGGACCTCACCAGGCCCTTGTCCAGGAGTTCCTTCACGGATTTGGACGCTGCCTGATGGGTCACGCCGCGCAGATGGGCGAGGTCGGCCGTGGTGTGCGGTCCGCCCCGGTCGAGATGGCCGAGGACGGCCGCCTCACCGGGGGGCATCGTGTCCGCCGCTCGCACCTTGCGGACCAGCTCCCCGATCACTTGCCGTAGGTCCTCAGCCAGCGCGTCATCATCCATGGTGTCCACCCTATCCCAAACTGTGTAACCTATCTGTACAACCAGGTTGTAGAAATGATGGGAAGAGTCGAGGAGACCGCATGTTGCTCACCAAGTTCGGCCATGCCTGCGTTCGGATCGAGAAGGACGGCCGTCGCCTGGTCGTCGATCCGGGCGGCCTGACTGAGCCGCAGGCGCTGGACGGCGCCGACGCGGTCCTGGTCACCCACGAACACTTCGACCACTTCAGCGAGGCCACGCTTCGTGAAGCCGCGCGGAACAACCCTGGGCTGAGAATCTGGACGAACACCCCCGTCGCCCGACGGCTCGACGGCCTCGGGGCGCGGGTCACCACCGTCGGCGAAGGGGAGGCCTTCACGGCCAACGGGTTCGACGTGAAGGTGTACGGGACCTGGCACGCACCCATCCACCCGGACATTCCCCGGATCGGCAACATCGGGTTCCTCATCGACGACGCCCTGTTCCATCCGGGCGACGCGCTCACCGTCCCGGACGCCGCCGTCGACACCCTTCTGCTGCCTGTGCACGGTCCCTGGTCCACGACCGGACAGCTCATCGACTACGTGCGTGCGGTGGCCCCCCACCAGACCTGTGCCATTCATGACGGTGCTCTCAACGAGGTCGGCACCGCGATGGTCGGAGGCTTCCTCGGTGACAACGGCCCGGGTACAGGAGCGCCTTACCGGCACCTGACCGTGGGCGCGTCCATCACGGTCGGCTGAGGCCGGGCGGGGTCGCATCCGGCCCGACTGCCCCGACCGCCCCAACTGCCCTGGCGGGCACGGTCATTGGCCCGTACGCCGTACGTTTCTGCCGCCGGACACCCCCAGGAAACGGGCGATGTCGGCCGTCTCGGCCGCGATCCCCCCGGCGAGCGCGGCTGCTTCGCCGGGTTGCGACGGGAACAGGGAGACAGTGGTGTCCGCGCCGCCCCTGCCACGGGCCCAGGTGCCCCGCGCCAGGCCATCGGCGACGACCGTGGGGCGGATCTGGCCGCCGCCCGGCCACACCTGACGTTCGTGGGCGGGCGGTACGGAAAGGGCGCGGGAGCGGTAGCCCAGGAGGTAGTTGTCGTACGCCGGCAGCAGCCGCACATCGGGGGCGGCGGGCGGCGCGAGACCGACCTCCGCCACGCGGTCGCGCGGCAGAGTGGACGACTCGTCGAGGATGTGGCACGGGGTGAGGTGCCCTGTGGTGCCGAGGGTGTGCCAGGCGCGTCGCGCGGCCGTCTGCGGCAGCCCGGACCATGTCGCGAAGTCCTGTGGGGAGGCCGGGGCGTGGGCACGCAGGTAGCGTCGGGCCAGTTCACTCTCGGCCGCTTCACCCGTGGGGCCGCCCGCTCGCGCAGGAAGCCAGTCCGCCACGAGCACGAAGGTGGCCTCGCCGTCGCGCTCCGGGCCATGGCAGACCACCCCCCGCAGCGCGGCGCGCCGGATCAGGTGGAAGACGGCCTGACCGTGCGGAGACACCCCGACGCTCGCCAGATGTTCCGTCAACTGGGCCCGTGTGGACGGACCTTCGTCCCCCAGCACCTTGACGAGAACGCCCTCCGCCCGGTCGCACAGGGCTTCGTCGAGGCCGAGTTCGCGATAGCGGCGGGCGCTCAGCCGCAAGAAGTGCGGACCGAGCAGTCCCAAAAGCCAGCGCGCATCGGTGCTGGGCACCATGTGCAGGGTTCCGCGCAGGAACCAACCGCGTACGATGCTCCGGTCCTCTTCGAGGGCTCGCCGCACATCGGCGCAGGTGAGGCCGTTTGCCCGTACGCGGATACCCAGTGCGCCGGCCCGGGAGTCCTGCGCCTGCACGGCGAGGACCCGCTCGACCACTTCGGCAGCCGAACCGAACCTGACGTTTCCGCCGATGCCCTGCCCCCGAGCCCGCAGAGTCCTGGCCTGTTCGTGGTCGAGTACGCCCATGGGCCGAAGGTACACACAGGGCCGACCGATCGTGCGGAGCTCGCGACGGGGTGCGCGGATTGGTGGGTCGGAGGGTGTCGGTGGAGGGAGTGACGCGCGTGCCGGGCCGCGTGGCCGCCCGGCACGCGCTGCCTACTCAGGAACAGCTGCAGTTACAGCAGTTCGGCGGCGGAGCGCAGCAGAAGGATGCGCTCACTTCCGTCATACCGTGACCCGCGGTGAGCGACTGGCTGTGTTCGTCCCCGGCCAGCGTGCCCAGGTCGAGGTCCAGCGCGAGGTCGGCTACCGCGGCAGCGAGCGACGGTGAGCCGTTGCTGTTCTCGTTCATCCAAGGCCTCCTTTCGAACCTAATGAAGCATCAACAGGCTGATGTGGGCGCCCAGTTCGGACACTAGCGTGACAGTTGGTGAACTGGGAAGGGGGTGGACTAGACCATTTGGCTGGGCTAATGTCGGCCGCCCAGAGGCCGTCGGCGCAGCCTCGTCCGGCGCTTTCACGCCCGCGAAAGCCGTGTCCGTCGAGGCGTTCCAGGAGGGGTGGCGATGAGGCCGAGACTGCTTCCCGACACACATCTGCTGCCCTCCGAGCGGGGCGTGGTGATCAGTGGACCCCGGCACACGGCGGCGTTCGCGCTGCCGGACATGTACCCGTGGCTGGAACGGCTGAGGCCGTTCCTCGACGGCCGCAACACTCTGGACCACCTCACCGCTGACCTCCCGCCGCAGGCCGCGCAGCACGTCCGTGCGCTGGTGGACCTGTTGGCCAGGGAAGGTTTCGTACGCGACGCCACGGAGGATCTGCCACACGGACTGAGCCCGCAGATCTGTGCACGGCACGCCGCACTGATCGACTTCGTGGCGGCGCGTGCGGATTCGCCCGAGCACCGCTTCGAGCGGTACCGCGATTGCGCGCCCCTCGTGGTCGGTTCCGGACGGATCGCCACCGCCCTGGTGCTCGCCCTGCTTGCCACAGGTGTGGCACATGTCCGCCTGCGACTCGACGCGGTGGGGGAGGCGGCGGCGGACGAGGCGGCGGCGGGGGCGAGTCGCGGGGGTGCCACGGATGTGGGTCGCTTGCGGGAATGTGTCGCGCTGCTCCAGGAGGAGGGTGGGTGCTTCCGGTACGAACAAGTGGACGGGGACCCTTCCGAATGGCCCGAGGGCGTCGGCGTGGTGCTCTTCGGCTCGGACGTGTTCGACCCGGAGTCGGCGGAACGGGCCCGTGCGCTCGCGGTACGGGGTGGGGTGCCGTACGGGCAGGCGGTGGGGCAGGCCGAACACGTCCTGATCAGTGCGGTGGGGGAGCCGAATGGGGAGGGGAGCGCAACTGAACTCCCTTGCCCCAGCGTGCCGTTGGGCAGCGGACTCGATGGCCATGCGGCGGGCGCCGAAGGCGCCGGGGGCGCCGAAGGCGCCGGGGGCGCCGAAGGCGCCGGGGGCGCCGGGGGCGCCGAGGGTGCGGGGGGCTCGGCCCGCGTGCGTGAGCCGGGCCCGGTGCATGAGTCGAGCCCGCGCCTGAGTGGGCCGGTGCGTGAACCGGGCCCGACGCGTGAGCCCCGTCCGCTGCACGAGCCGAGCTCGCTGCACGAGCCGAGCTCGCTGCGTGAGCCGAGCTCGCTGCGTGAGCCGAGCTCTATGCGTGAGCCGGGCCCGCACCTCGGCGCCCCGGCGCATGAGCTGAGCCCCCTGCGCAACCCCGGACTGCCGCGCGAGCCGAACCCCTTGCGTCAACCCAGTCCTTACCTCGGCGGCCCAGTCGCTGCCCTCGCCGCCAACCAGCTCTGTCTGCACCTGCTGTACCAGGTGGCAGGCCTGGGTGCCGCCCCCGGGAGCGCCCCCAGGAGCACCGATCCCGTTGCTTCACCGATGGCCGGCGCCGCGGTGCTGGAGCTGGCCACCGGCCGCTTCCTCGGTACGGAGTCGACGTGACCCGGACGGCCGACATGACCTCCCGGAGTACGTCGGACGCGAGCCCGTTCCCCCTGGCGCTCTGGACGGACGCGGTCTACTCGCGCAGCGCCATCCCGGCCACTCTCGCGACGGGCCACCCGATAGCGGGACAGGCTGCCGAGGAGCTGGACCCGCCGCTGCACGGACGGCGTGTTCCGCTGGCGTCGCCGACGCTCCGTCTGTCGCCCCCCTCCCACTCCCCGGCCTCCCTCTCGGACCCGGCGCTGCTCGCCGCACTGCTCCACTATTCCTATGGGCTTCTCCAGCACGACTTGACCCGAGGCGGCTGGCCGCTGCATCGCGCGGTGGCCTCGGCGCGGTGCCGCTACCCGAGCGAGCTCACGCTTGTCACGCCCACCGCGGCGTTCCGATTCGATCCGCTGCACCATCAACTCGTCAAGATGGATGGAGAAATGACGGGCCATCAGGCCGCCTGCCCCGGGGCGGCGAGGTTCGTCGTGGTCACCAGCCGGTTCGCGCGGACACAACGGCTCTACGGCGACTACGCTCCCCGGCTCTGCGCCCAGGAGGCGGGGATGCTGCTCGGGGCGGTGCACCTGGTCGCCGCCGCACTCGGTCTGCGCACCCGGCCGGGCCAGGACCAGGAGACGTTGCGCGGTCTGTGCGCGGGCCGGCTGACGGCCCTGGGGGAACATCCGATGGGTCACCTGGAGATCCTGCCATCCGTGCACCATCCGCAGGACCGGGCCTGGCCCCCGCCCGATCTGGCCTCGGTACTCCGCACCCGCCACTCCGGCGCCATGCTGTTCGACCCCGAACCGGCCTTCGCACCAGGCGAGTTGGCGGTCGATCTCGGAGCCGCACTCGCCGCGGCGCCGTTCACCCACTTCTCCTGCCACGTGCTCGTCCAGCGCGTCGCCGGCCTCACCCCGGGGCACTACGTCCACAGCGGCGACCGCCTGTGCCAGGTCGGCGAGGGCGACCCGCTCGCCATGCTCGAACAGATCGGACAGAGCGAAGGCCGGGTGTCGATGAACTTCCGCTCCACGGCGTGTGTCGCGTACATCGCCGTGCGGCGCGGCGAGGCCGTCGCGCGGTACGGCGCGGACGCCTTCCGCAGAGTGCACCTGGTGGCAGGCGCCGCAGCCCATCTGCTGTGCGTGGTCGCCGCCCGGCACGGCCTGGCCGCCCGGATCCACAACGGCTATGACGCCACCACCGCCGAACGCCTGCTAGAACTGGCCCCGGACGAGGAGACCGTGCTCTTCCAAGTGGCCATCGGCACGCCCCGGCCAGGAGCTGCCTTCCGCGTCCCGGTGGTGTTCTGATGAGCCGGACCACACCATCAGCGACCAAGGCCGTCCACCATGCGTACCCCGACACGGTCTCCCACCCCGTAGGAGTACGGATCGCGGGGCTGCCCACCACGGCGCTCGACGCCTCCCGCATTCCACACAGCACCGAACTCGCCCTGAGCATCACCTCGTTGGACCGCCGACTGGCCCTCGACGCGGCCCGGCTCGGCGACACGCTGTACGCCCTGATCGGCACCGAGCCGGCTCGCCCCTTCAAGGCCCAACTGGTGGCTCTGCGCCGAGCCGTGCACCAGGGCGCCCGCCTCCGCTCACTGTGCGATTCGGCGGCCCCGCAGGACGTGCTCGGCGCCGCCCTCACCGAGAGGCTTCGCCACCATGCCGCTCTGCACCGCACCCGGGCGGACCTGTTCGCCGAGCTGGAGCGCGTCCTGCCCGCCGAGACCCGCTCGGCTGCCACGGCCCTCGCCGCTCTCGTCGAGGACCCGGTGTTCGCCGCAGGTCTCGCCTACGCCAGTCCGGACTTGTACGAGGACCTGCTGCGCTGGACCGGGCGCGACGGGCCCGCACGGCGGCCGTTGGACAAGGCGGCCGTCCGGCTGGCCAAGTACGCCGGCCGCGCCATGGCCAAGCCCAGCCCGTTGACCACCTTCGCCGCCGCAGGTCTCGGTCACTGGGCGGACGACCATGATGTGGCCGTCCGCCTGGAAAGCCCCGGCCGGGTCGAGGTGGCAGAAGCGAGTCTGCTGCCCCTGTCCCGGATCGCCGCCGCTCTCGCCCACGCGCCCGAACTGGACGCGGCCGTACGGTTGCGCGTCAACCCGTCGGCCACCCCGGAGTCCTGCCTGGAGGGGGAACGGTGGCTGTTCACGGCTCCCGGCCCGTCCGGAGAGGTGCGCGCCCTGCCCGCCACGCCGGCGCTCGCCGCGATCCTGGACGCGGCGCGCGAGGCCGAAAGCCCCCTGGAGCTCCGTGCCCGGCTCGGCGCGGCGGGCCGGGGGAGCAGCGCCGACGCCGTCATCGGCCGCCTCGTCCAGCTCGGCCTGCTGGAGGTCCGCCTCGGCCTGCCCGACCAGCAACTCGACGCCACCACGCTCTGCGACTGGCTCGGCAAGAACCTGCCCGAGCCGCCCGACGACGGCCGCCTCGCCCCGCTGCTCGCCGACCTGCACGCCGTCCGCGACCACATCGACGCCGCCCGGAACGCGGCGCCGGGAGCCCACCGTGACATCGCCACCGGCCTGCGGCAGCACATCACGGACGCGGCGCGCCGACTCCAACTGCTCGGCCCGGCACATCAGTTGGAGCCAGGACCGCTGTACTTCCACCACACGGTCGCCGTCGGCCCGGCCGCCGTACTCGACCCTGCTGCCTGGCGGCCGGCGCTCGCCGACCTCGCCCTCGTACCCGCGCTGCTCGCCCCGTTCGACACCCTCACACCCCCACGCGAAGCACTCCGGCGGCATGCCGTGGCAGCGTACGGCCCCGGATTCAGGCAACCCTTCACCCGTTTCCTCAAGGACACCGGCGCATGGTGGGCCGCCGCCGCGCCCCACGATCCCACCGAGCACGACGCGCGGCGCCAGGACGAACTGCGCCGCCTGATCGCCGCCACGACGCCGATGCCCGACGGCACCATCCGTCTCGAACCACAGGCCGTCCGTGCGCTCTGCGCCGCCTGGCCCGACCCGGACACCTTCGGCGACCGTCACGCCTGCTACGTCCAGACGCTGCCCGAACCGGCCTCGGGGCTCGGACTGGTCCTGAACACGGTCACCTGCGGCCACGGCACCGGCCGCACCCGGATCGCCCGCCTGCTCGACGCGCCGCTGCACCCAGGGGCAGCCCCCGAAGGGCCGCTCGACGACAGCCTTGAAAGCGCCCCGCTCCACGCCGAGTTCGACGCCTCGTTCGGCAGCGCGCTCAACCAGCGCGCCCCCGCGACCCGTTACGCGATCGACCTGGACGGGACCACCTCGCACCGCCCCCCAGAGCAGCTGATCCGCCCCGCCGACCTCGATGTCGTACACGACCACCACACACAGCGACTTCACCTGGTCCACCACCCCACCGGCCGGTCCGTACGGCCGCTCCACCTCGGCCTGCTCGCCACCCCGCTGCTCCCGATGGCGGCCCGGCTGCTCGTGGAGGCCTTCGGCCAGACCTCCTACGCCTTCTGGTCGGACTGGCCCCAGCTGTGGCGGCTCCTTCCGTCGGCGCCGGCCGCCCCGCCCCAGGAAAATCCGGCGCAGGCCACGCACGCGGGCTGGACGAAGATGCCCCGGCTCGCCCTCGGGGCCGTGGTGCTGCGCCGCGCGACCTGGTTCGTCGACGGCGGCCGTGCACCGGTCCGCGAGGCAGGGGAGTCGGAGGCCGCGCACCTGGTCCGCATGCACGCGTGGCGGGCGGCCCTCGGACTGCCCCAACGCTGCTTCCTGCGCGCCCTCACGCCGCGCCCCGACGGTGGATTCACCGGACCGGCCCTGCACGACAAGGACCGCAAGCCGGTGTACGTCGATTTCGCCCACGCCCATCTGGGACGCGTCTTCGCACGGGCAGCGGCCACGGGCAGGCCCCTGCTGGTGACCGAGGCCCTGCCCGACCTCCGCGACGCACCAGCCCACCGTGACGGCCTCCGTTACGCGACCGAGTTCCTGATCGAGCTGCCCACCGCACCGATCCCGGTGGCAGAGGGACAGGGACCGCGATGCTGACCCGTCCGCCCGAGGGCGCCCCCGACCCGGCACCGGAGGACCGCTGGGTCAGCGCCCATGTGTTCACGGGGCACCCGCTCGACCTGGTCGTCAGGGAACTGATCCCGCCGGCCGTCGCGGAGCTGCGGCTGCGCGGGCTGGCCGACCGGTTCTTCTTCCTCCGGCACTGGCAGGGCGGCCCGCACCTGCGACTGCGGGTGCGTACGACCACGCCTGCCGCCGCGCCCCAAGTACGCGCCACCCTGCACACCCACGCCACGGCGATGTTTGCCGGACTCCCGGTGTCACGGCCCATGACGGAGCGTCAATACGCTGCTCTGGCGCGGGACTTGGCCGCTGCCGAACCGGACATCGAGCCCGGTGTCCTCGCCCCCAACGACAGCCTCGCCTTCCAGGTCTACCGGCCCGAGCACGGCAAGTACGGCCATGGAGACGCGCTGCGGGCCGTCGAGGACGCGTTCGCCACGTGCAGCGAACTCGCCCTCGCCGCAGTGCTGGCCCCGTGGAGCCCGGCCCAGCGGACGGCACACTGTTTCGCCCTGCTGGCCGGCAGCACGGACGCCCCTGCTCCGCCGGGACGGCCCACGCCGGATGCGCTGGCCCAGTACAAGGACAAGCGGGCCGCCCTGCTCACCGTGGCCCGCGCGGCGCGGACGGCCGTGCGGGCCGGAGCGGGCGGCCTGGCCGACATCGATCCGGGCCATGCAGACCCGCTCGATGCCGACCCCGTGAGCAGATGGCTCGCGGCCTGCCGGAATGCTCAGCGGCATGTCGCCCGCCCTGCCCGGCTGGCCGGTCATCTCACCCACCTGGCGTGCAACCGCCTCGACGTGCGGCCCGGCCAGGAGGCCACCCTGCGCGCCTTGGCCCAGCTCGCCGTGGCAGACGCGACGGGCGACGACCCCCCTCCCGCGCTCAGCGCCCCGCGCGATACGCGTCACCACCGCGACCGCGGGCGGAACGACGGAGGCCCACCACCGTGAGGGCCCCGCGCCGAGAACCCCGAACAGCACAGCACCGCCAAGGAGGGATCCCGTGACAGCCGTCCCACAGCGGGAGGAGCCACAATGGCGCGCGGCCCACATCGCGTACTTCGCCGACGACACCGACCAGCTGATCCTGCGAGCCGTACGGCCAGTGATCGAGCGCTGCGCCGACCGCGTCGCTTCGATCCATGTGCTGCGGCACTGGCGTCGCGGACCCCATCTGCGGCTGATCGTGCGGGCCACACCGGCCGTCTTCACGGAGCTGGTGGAGCCCGCCGTTTCCGAACTGATCGGGGGACACCTGAAGGCGCATCCCTCGACCGCGGCGCCCCTCGACGAGTCCGCTCTGCTGCCGCTGCACCGCCGTCTCGCCGCGGCGGAACGCGAACCCGGCGCGTTGACACCCTTCTACCCGGACAACTCGATCACCTGGCAGGAGCACGACCGCAGGGTCGACGTGCTGGGCTGTCCGGTCGGCGCCGATGAGCTGGCCCTCTTCTATCGGAACACCAACGGCCTGATGTTCGAGCATCTGGAGGCGGTCGCCGCGGGACTGCCGCGCGAGACGCTGGCCCTTCGCCTGATGCTCGCCACCGCGCACACCCTGTGCCGCCACCCTCAGGACCCATCGATCCGCCGCGGGTTCGTCTCCTTCCGTTCGCACGCCGACGGGTACTTGAGCACGGTCGGCCCCGAGGTACGGGACGCCTTCGAGCGGCGGTACGCGGCCAACCGGGCCGTGCTCACCGAGCAGGTGCGTGCGGTGGTCGCGGCCTTCGGTTCCGCCGCGACCGGACCCGGGGCGGCATCAGACAGCGGGGCTGCGGCACTGCGTCGCTGGGTGGCCACGATCGACCCGCTGGGCAGCCGCTGGACCGCCCTGTACGAGGCAGGCGAGATACCCGAGGCTGACATCCCCAGCGACGAGGAGAACGGCATCGGCGAACTGGTCACGACCAGCCCGCTGCACCGGGCGATCAGCGGCAGCGCCACGTACAAGCAGATGATGTACCGGGATCCGCGGTTCCTGCGCTACCGCCTGATGCTCAACTACACCTACCTCCATCTCTCGCGTCTCGGCCTGTCCGGCCTGACCCGCTATCTGCTCTGCCACCTCGCGGCCGACGCGGTGGAGGACGTCTACGGCGTCACCGCTCTGGAGCTGGTACTCGCCACCGCCGCGAGCGGCTCCGGCACGCCGGAGAGCGCCGTCGCCGCAGGCGTGCCCGGCGCGCCGGAGAGCGCTCCCGCCTCGCCGCAGGCCACCGCCGCCAAAGCATCCGGCACGCCGGACCACACCACCTTCGCGGCGCGGGCACGCGGATGAGGAGCGCCGCGCCCGCTCCCTCGCCCGATGCATACCCTCCGCGCGCCGAAACGGGAGGGGCGGCCGCGCGCGACTACCACGCACGGCACGGCAGCGTGCTCCCCGTCATCGACCCGGCGGCGAGCAGCACCGCGCCCAAGCACCACCCCGGCGTGCCCGTCCTCCCGCTGCCGTCACCACCGGCGTTCGGCTCGCCCTCCACCGGGCACGGGCCGGACAGCTCCATGGAGTGGCTGGGCGTGCTCCTCGCGCTGCTCAACGGAGTCACCCGGATCGACTGGTCCGGCGCAGGCGTGAGTGCCGGCCGGCCGGTGCCGTCCGGCGGCGGCGCCTACCCGGGCGAGGTCTACGCGGCCACCCCTGCCGGGCTCTGCCACTACGTGCCGTCGGCCCACGCGCTCGAACTCCTCTCCCGCACCGACCTGCGCGCCGACGTCACCCGCACACTGGAACGGCCACCGCTCACGCCACCGGAGTCGGTCCTGTTGATCACCAGTCGGCTGGGCGCGAACCTCGCCCGCTACGGGCCCTTCGGGCACCGTCTACAGGCGCTCGACACCGGCGTGCTCACCGGACAGGCGCTCACCGTGCTGGCGTCGGCGGGCGCCGAACCGAGGGCGCACGCGCGCTTCGCCGACGGGGAACTGGGCCGCCTGCTCGGCCTCGACCCCCGAGCGGAACGCGTCCACGCGATCGTCACCGCCCGGGCGCCGCGCGACATCGCGCCCGGCACCCCGCTGTTGCGCCGCCGTACCGCCCGCTCCGGTTTCGAGCCCGTCCCCGTCCCCCTTGCCACCGTGCTCACCGTCCTGGCGGAAACCGCCCGCCCGCTTCCCCTTGACCATGTCGCCCCCGTCGACTGCGAGTTGTACGTGATCGCCCACCGCGTCACCGGCCTGGAAACCGGCTGCCACCGGCGTGACCCACGTACGGGCCGGCTCGTACCGGTGGCCGCAGGGGTCACGCCCCGGGCCCTGTTCCCACCCGGAGGGCCGGGCGAACTGGCCGGGTTCGAGGCCGCCTGCGCCGTGCTGGTGACGGGCGACTACGAGTCGGGCTACCCCTTGCACGGCGACCGCTGGTACCGGATGCTCAATCTGCGGGCGGGCGCCGTCGCCCAGCGGATCGGCCTGGCCGCGGCGCGCGCCGGGCTGGGCGCCGGGCTCCGCTGCGATGTCGACACCCCGGCCGCCGACGCCCTGCTGCGCGCAGCCCCCGACCGCACCACACTGCTCGCCGCCCTGCTCGGCCCGGAACGCGGCAACGGCACACCGTCCTGCCCCCTGCTCCACCCGCGCGCCCCGTCGTGACGTGCTCGGACATCTATGCCACGCCGCCCCATTCTCCGGCCGAGGACCCTGTGATCACCTCCGACTCCGTCCCTCTGCTGCGCCCCGACGTCTTTGTGACGCCGAGCGGCAGCGGCACCGTATATGTGCGCTCCAGCCGAGGCACCGATCTGATCGCGGCCCCCGGCATCGCCGACTGGCTGGACCGGCTCACTCCGTTCCTGGACGGCACCCGCACAGTGGACCAGCTGACCGACGGCCTCGACGGCCCGCGGCGCGCCATGGTGCTACGAATCCTCCAACTGATCGACAGGCACGGCCTGTTGGAGGACCGGGCCGCCGGCGGGCCGGCCCGGACGGCCACCCGCTATACGAGGCTGAGTGTGCTGGTCCTCGGCGCCCCGGAAACGACGACGCCGCTGGCGAACGCCCTACGGCTGACCGGCCTTCCGGCCATCGTTCCCATGTCGGACCCGGCGGCGGCCCGGACCGCGATGGCGGCCGGCGGCCACGACGCGCTGCTGATGCTCTCGGGCGGCGACGACCCGCGCTCCGTGGCCCGGCTCGACGAGGACTGCCACGCACGCGGGCTGTGGTTCGCCGCCGGGGTCCGTGATGCGGAGGCCTGGTGGCTGGGGCCGACCCTTCCTCCCGGCTCGGACCGCACCGCAGGTGGCTGGCTCGGGGCGTGGCTGCGCGTGCACGGTGCGAAAGCAGTCACGCATGCCTCTCAACTCCCCTGCCCGGCAACGGAGTTCGCCGCCATGCTGCTGGCGCACCGATTCCAACAGGCCTACCTCACGTCCCTTGACGCACCGCAGGGCGAGCCGGAACCACTCGTACGGCTGGACACCGCGACCCTGACCACCACGCGCCACTCCTACCGGCCCCACCCGGCCGCACTGCCGGCGGCACCGGAGTCCGCGGCGCGGTTCCTCGCCAAAGTCGCGGCCCTGCGCGAAGGGCCGGCCGTCGGACCTGAAGAGTTCTCCCGGGGTGCCGCAGGCTGCATCGACCGGCGTTGCGGGCTGCTCGCGGACCTGGACGAGGGGGCCCTGCCGCAGTTCCCCCGGCAGGCATCGAGGGCGCTGGTCCGCGACCCGCGCACCGGCAGTGCCGAGCACCAAGTCCACGCCACCGGCGCCGACTTCACCACGGCACGCCTGCGTACCGCGCGACGCGCCCTCGCCCACTACGCGTTGCTCGCCCTCGACCCCCGGCGGTTCGTCCAGGCTCCGGAGGGGCCCTCCCTGTGGGCATGGTCTCCCGAGCACGGCACGGCCCACCTGGTCCCAGCGGCCGCGGTACGCGCCCAGGGCACGCGCGCGCCCCGCGGACTCGGCTCGGGCGCCACCTTCGACGAGGCGGTCACGGCGGCGCTCGGCGACCGGCGCGGCCACGCCGCCGGCGCACTGATCGTGCCCCTCGACCACGACCCCGCGGCCACCGAGATACTGCCCTACCTGCTGAGAGCGGTGCGCTGCGATGACTGAAGAGTTCCTGCCCGCCCCAGCGTGGCTGCACCACGACGGCGGCCTGCTCGGCCAGGCCCTCACGCGCCGGTCACACGCCGCACCCGGTAACGGAGTTGGGCTGTTCGCCGCCGACACACCCGACGCGGCAGCAGAACCGGTGCGCGGCCTGGTCGCCGCCGGACATCCCCTTCTGCTCGTCGTCGCGGAGCTGGACCGCGTGGTCATCGGCCCGCTGATCCGCCCCGGCACACCGGGCTGTCACCACTGTCTGGCCGCCCGCCGGGCCGGGGCACGTGCCGACGCGGCCGAGGAAGCGGCCCTGCGTACCACCTACGGCAGCCGCCTCACCGGCACGGTCTCCCCTCTGCTCACCCCGATCGCCGCCGACCTCGCCGCGAACCTCGCGCTGCGTCGGCGGGCCGAGGCCCTGACCTGGCTCAACGGCCCCGAGGCCCTGCACCGGCTCACCGTGCCCGAGGCAGCCGGCGATCGGTCCGTCACCATGCTCCGTCTCACCGACCTGGAGATCACCCGGCACCGCTTTCTGCCCGACCCCCACTGCCCCCAGTGCGGGAACCTGCCCGACGATTCCCCGGACCACGCCACGATCCCACGCGTCACCAGGCTCAAGCCGGACCCCGCGGTCCTGCGCGTACGGGACCTGCGCGCCGAACGGAGCGTGCTGGAAGCCCGGTACGCCGACGACGAGACCGGCGTACTCAAGGGGCTGAGGTCTCGCGGACTGCACACGCTGCCCTTCGCCGAGGCGAACGTCGGCCCGCCCGAGTCGGTCGACGGTGGCTACGGCCGCGCGCTCGACTTCCGCACCGCCCGCGTCACCGCGATCGCCGAAGCACTGGAGCGGCTGGGCGGTGGCCGGCCAGGAGGGCGGCGCACCGTGGTCAGCGGCAGCCACCGCGCACTCGCGGCCCGGCACCCCGGCGCCGTACTGGACCCGGCAACCACCGGCAGCCACGAACCCCACCGCTATGCGGAAGCCGGCTTCCCCTTCCAGCCCTACCACCCGGATCTCGTCCTGCCGTGGGTCTGGGGCTACTCGCTCACCCGCGAACAGCCGGTGCTGGTCCCGGAGAGCCTGGCGTACTACCGTCTCGGCCGGCATCAGACCCGGGCCGCCCGGCCGTTCGTCTCCGAGATCTCCAACGGCTGCGCGCTCGGCGGCTGCATCGAGGAGGCCGCACTGTACGGCCTCCTCGAACTCGCCGAGCGTGACGCCTTCCTGCTCACCTGGTACGCCCGGCTGCCGGCGCCCGCCCTCGACCTGCACACCGCGCGCGACCGGCGGATCGGTCTGCTCGCCGACCGGCTCAACGAGCGCACCGGCTACCGCGTCGACGTCTTCGATGTGACCGGCGCCGAAGGGATTCCCTGTTTCTGGGCCGCCGCCGTGGACACTCGCCCACGCTCCACCGCCGGAACCGGCGCCGCGACGCCCCGCCCCAGCGTCCTGTGCGCCGCCGGCTCGGGGCTCGACCCCGAGCGGGGTGTCTTCGGCGCGCTGCACGAACTGGTCACCGCCATCGAGGCGTACCAACTGATCTATCCGCAGCGCGCGGACGACGCCGCCCGAATGCGCGAGGACCCCGAGCGGGTCCGGCAGATGGACGACCATGCGCTGCTCTACTGCGATCCGGCCGCCGCCCGCCGCCTCGACTTCCTGCTCGCTCCCGGCGGCCGACCGCCCGAGCGCCGGAACCTGCGAGATCTCTCCGACCGATACGCCTGGCCGCGCCACTGCGATGTGCGCGCGGATCTCGACGAGTTGGTCGGCCGGTTCGCCACGAGCGGCCTCGAAGCGATCGTCGTCGACCAGTCCACCCCGGTCCACGCCGCGTCCGGTCTCTCGTGTGTGAAGGTGCTGGTCCCCGGTCTGCTGCCGATGACCTTCGGGCACCATCTGCGCCGCATCACCGGGCTCGACCGGGTGCTGACCGCCGCCCGCCACCGCGGCCACGCCTCACGGCCGCTCAGCCCCGAGGAGGTGAACCCGCACCCGCACCCGTTCCCGTGACCATCTCCCGGCCCCCCGTCGCGCTAGCGCGCGGGGGCCGGCGGCAGCCTGCGCGTGATCCGGTCGAGCAGGTCGGTCAGCGGCTCGCCGACGTCCTGGCCGAACTCGCTGAGCCCGTAGGTGACTTGGGGCGGCGTCGTCGGCTCGACCCGACGCCGGACCAGCCCGTCCTCGACAAGCCCGCGCAGGGTCTGGGCGAGCATCTTCTCGCTGATGCCCTGAATGCTGTCGCGCAGCTCGTAGAAGCGAAGGTCGTTGTTGCGCAGGGCGATCAGCACCCACACGCCCCACCTGCTGGTCACGTGGTCGACCACGCCGCGCGCCGGGCAGTCGGTGTGAAACACCTCATACGACGTGGCCGTCCCGGCCTGTCCCAGCTGCGAGCCTTCTCCCATGTCCGGAGCTTACCTCTGGGTACGTCCTTACCAGAAGTGAGCCCACCTCCTAGCGTCAACTCCCGTACTGATCAACGGATGAGGAGCTGGACATGATCGTGGTGACCGGGGCTACCGGGAATGTGGGCCGACCTTTGACGCAGGCTCTGGCCGAGGCCGGCGAGCAGGTGACGGCGGTGTCACGGCGCGCGGCGGACGTGCCGGCCGGGGTCCGTCACGTGGTGGCGGACTTGTCCGAGCCGGCGAGTCTCGCGCCCGTGTGGGAGGGGGCCAAGGCGCTGTTCCTTCTGCTGTCCGGCGACCTGCACGCGCCCGGTGCCCGGCCGGCCGACATCATCGGCCAGGCCGCGGCAGGCGGGGTTCGCCGGGTCGTCCTGCTGTCTTCGCAGGGCGTCGCGACGAGGCCGCTCGGCCCCTCGCGGGTGGCGATGCGAGCGGTGGAGGACGCGTTGCGGGAGTCCGGGCTGGACTGGGCCGTTCTGCGACCGGGTGGTTTCGCCTCCAACGCCTTGGCCTGGGCGGAGTCGGTCCGGACGGACGGGACGGTTGCCGCGCCTTTCGGCGACGTCGGGGTTCCGGTCGTCGACCCGGTGGACATCGCCGAGGTCGCGGCAGCCTGCCTGCTGGATGACCGGCACACCGGTCAGGTCTTCGAACTGACCGGGCCCGAGGTGATCACGCCGCGTCGGCAGGCGGAGACCATCGCCGCCGCGCTGGGCTCGCCGGTGCGGTTCCACGAACTCACCCGGGAGCAGGCCAGGGAGGGGATGACGCGCTGGGTGCCGGCGGAACTCGCCGACGACACCCTGGACATCATCGCCGCCCCGACCCCGGCCGAATCGCGGATCAGCCCCGACGTGGAACGCGTCCTCGGCCGAGCTCCGCACCCCTTCGACCACTGGGTCGCTCGCAACCTGGCCGCTTTCCGCTGAGACACGACGCGCCGCGGGCGGGGCTGCCCGTTGCACCGCCCGAGCCGCCCGAGCCGCCCGAACCGCCGGGATCGAGGCCCGGGGCGGAACCGCGGGAGGGGAGGGGAAGGGCGGGGACGGGAGGAGCGGGGATGGGGTGAGCGGGGCGAGGTCGGCGGCGCCGCCGCGCTGGTGGTTCGATGGTCGCAGCTGTCTTCTTGGGCATCATGCCCGGGCAACCGCCGCGCCTGCTCGGCTGCATGACGCAGGGAGGGCGGGTCTACCGCTCGTTGATGAGGGCGGGGAGTTTGCGCATGTCGTGGAAGACGATGGTGCCGGGGCCTTCGAGTCGTTCGGCCGGGGTGAGCCCACCCGCGTAGCCGAAGGCGTGCATCCCTGCGGCGCGGGCGGCCTGGACGCCCGGGTAGCTGTCCTCGACCACGGCGCAGGCCGCAGGATCGATGCCCATCTGCCGTGCCGCATGCAGGAAGAGGTCGGGGGCCGGCTTGCCCCGGGAGACCTCGGTGGAGCTGAAGATGTGGCCCATGAACCGGTCGTAGAGTCCGGTGACGCCGAGAGTGTGGCGCATCTTCTCGTGGGAGCCGCTGGAGGCGACGCAGACCGGCAGGCTGATCCCGGCCAGTGCCTCGGGCAGCCCGTCCACGGCCTCAAGTCCTGCGTCCACCGCCTCCCGGTGGCGCTGAACCAGCTGCTTCCACCAGAAGGCGGCGGTCTCCTGCCCCAGCCGCTGGGCAATCTGTTCGCAGATGGATTCCCGTGAGCGCCCGATGAATCGGTCTATGACGTCCGCCTGAGTCAGCGGCCAGCCGAGCTCCGCTCCCAACGCGATCTGGATGCGCACCGCGATGCGTTCACTGTCGACGAGCACACCGTCACAGTCGAATATGACGAGTTCAATCGGCTTGATCATTCCCGCAGCATAGGCGGCATGCTGGGTCAGCCATATGGCTTTGATGTGCCCAGGGCGTTCGAGCTTGAAGACGATGGCCTGGGTGGCGGCAAGGGAGCCGTGGGCAGCCCGTCCACGCCGGCCAGTACGCCGCGCCGGGTCAGTCCGAGCGGACCGAACGTGGCCCGGACCTACCCGGCGAGGGGAACGATGTGGTGGCCGCCTGCGTCTTCACTCCTCAAGGCACAGTGGCTGTGTCGGGGAGTGGGGCAGCGGATGGGCACGGACGGCTTCGCCAAGTGGACGAAGAGGTTCGAGGACGAGCGCGAGCGCAGACGGCGTCGCGGGGATCCGGACTGGGCTCGGGGCGCGACACTGCATCCCGCGGTGTGGTCCGGCATCCAACGGTTCCAGGTCGGCGAGGACGGCGACGGTGCCAATCTCGTCGGCAAGGCGGACCAGGCGGGTGACGCGGACTACGCGCAGGCGGTCCGGCTGTTCATCGCGGAGGAACAGAACCATGCCCGTCTCCTCGCCCGGCTGCTCGACGCGGGAGGCAAGTCGACGCTGAGCGGGCACTGGAGCGACACGGTCTTCGTACGGCTGCGTCGTCTGCTCGGCCTGCGCACGGAGCTGCTGGTGCTGATGATCGCCGAGGTGGTGGCGCTTCGCTACTACCGGGCGCTGCGCGACGGCGCCTGCGACCCGCTCACCTCCGACGTGGCGGGGCGGATCCTGGCCGACGAGCAACGCCACGTCCCGTTCCACTGCGAGCGGCTCCACACCTCCCTCGCCGAACTGCCCCGCGCCGCACGCCGTCCGACGATGTTCCTGTGGCGGGCCCTTCTGTTCGCGGTCTCCGTGGTGGTCGCGGTCGACCACGGCCCGGGGCTGCGCCGGCTCGGCGTCGGGCGCGGACGGTTCCTGGCCGATGTCATGGCCTCGTCCCGCGCGGTCGTCTCCGCGGTGCTCACACCCCGGCCGGACGCGTGGCGCGCCTCGTGCTGACGGTGGCTCGGGGAGTGGAGTTCGCGCGATGCGCGCCCGCCGAGGGAAGGCGCGGCCGGGGCGCTCGTGCCGGGGGAGGAGCAAGCCCGTCGTGCCGTGCAAGATCACGTTTTGGGGGTACGTGTGGCCTCGACGAAGGGTGCGGTCGGGCCATGCGGACTGTTCGCCGTTCGCACACGCTGCGCGCAAGCAGGCCGGACACTTCCACTGGCCGGGAACAGGGAATCCGGCCGGGAACAGAGAATGAGGTCGTTGGGGTGGAGCTGCACTGGAACGAGCGGGCCGCATGCCATGAGGGCGACGCCGACGCGTTGTTCGCCGAAGGTGCCCGACAGCACGAGGCGGTGGCCCTGTGCGTGAGGTGTCCTGTACGCACGGAGTGCCTGGCACACGCGCTGGACGAGCGGATCGAGTTCGGGGTGTGGGGCGGCATGACGGAGCGGGAGCGGCGTGCCCTGCTGCGCCGCCGGCCCGCCGTCACCTCTTGGCGGGGCCTCCTGGAGGAAGCCCGGGCCGAGCACGCCGGACCGGCTGTCAGTCGCACGGCCGGCCGGACCGGAGAAAGGGAGCGGGGCTTTCCCAAGCCGGCCCGGACGGCACACGCCGCCTGATGGGGGCGCGTAGGTTGTCAGCCCGCTGAAGCCACCGCGGGCCGCGCGTCGACGCCCTCGCTGCCCGTGCTGCCCTCGCTGTCCTGGCTGTCCTGGATGCAGTACGCGTCGTCGGCCGCGCCGATTTTCGTCCACAGCAGGTCGCTGAGCAAGGCCGAAGTGGGCAATCCGATGACTCGGCGCAGTACTTCTCCGGTGGCCCGGCGCGCCACTTCGGCCAGTGCCCCCACGGTTCCGCTCTCGTAGCAGAACGCTGCTCCCGGAACTCCGATGGTGGGGGCGGTCAGCGGGTTCTCGCGGATGCTCGTCGGCCGGCTGTAGCCGAATGGCCGCAACTGGGAAGCGATCACCGCGTCGTAGCGCTGGGTCTCGACCGCATGTCGCCCGGCCCCGCAAGGCCCGTCGGTTGGAGAGCTCACGGCCCCGGGACATGAAGCGGCGGACCGAGTCCGGATCCACATCGCCGCGGGTCCACAGCAGATCGCTCAGCGGGGTTGTCCGCGGCATGCGTCGCACCTGTTTCGCATCGGGCTCCCGGGGGCTGGGGCCCGTCGAAGCGTTGACCTCACGGCCCATGGGCGCCTAGGTTGCCACATCAGCCGATCGTTAGCAGACAGGGTGTATGAGAACGCTCGGCGATCGCATGCTCCCCGAGCCGCTGGAGTGCCCGATGGTCAAAGCGCAGCCTCGAACCGTCCTCCGCCCGGATACCCCGGGACCTCCGCCACAGCCACGGGCCGAGCGCCGGCGCGCCTGGGTGATCGCCGCGCTGGTCGTGACGTTCATGCTGGTCAACTTCGCGGACAAGTCCGTCCTCGGCCTCGCGGCCGTCCCGGTCATGGACGATCTGCACATCAGCAACAGCACGTACGGCCTGATATCGAGCTCGTTCGCCGTGCTGTTCAGCCTCTCTGGTCTCGTCGTCGGGTTCGTCTCGGCCCGGGTGTCCTGCCGGGCGCTGCTGTTCGTGATGGCCGCGGTCTGGGCCGTGGCGCAACTGCCCGTCGTCTTCGTGGCTTCCGTACCGACGCTCGTGGCGGGGCGGGTGCTCCTGGGCGCGGCCGAAGGGCCCGCGGCGTCGATGTCCATGCACGCGCTGTACAAGTGGTTCCCCGAGGGCCGGCGCGGGCTGCCTTCGGCGCTCCAGATCAGCGGCGCCGCGCTCGGCACGCTGATCGCCGCGCCGGTCCTCACGTGGGTGATCGGCGCGTTCGGCTGGCGCTCCGCCTTCGCGGCGCTCGCCCTGGCGAGCGTGGTGTGGAGCCTGGCCTGGTGGAGTGCGGGACACGACGGACCGTACGGCCAGGAGCGGGCCCCCGGCGCCGCGAGCGAACCCGCACCGCCGCGGCGGCTGCCGTACCGCAAGCTGCTCCTGAACGGAACGGTGCTGGGGAGCATCGCGGGCGCCTTCGGTGCCTCCTGGGCCCTGGCCCTGAGCCAGGCCTGGCTGCCCGCCTACCTGCGCACGCAGTTGGGCATGTCGCCCGGCGCGTCGGCAGCGCTCATCAGCGGCGTGTCGGCGTTCAGCTTCGTGCTGCTGCTGGCCGTCTCACCCGTGGTCGACGCGCTGAACCGGCGGGGAGTGAGCGGCCGTTGGTCCAGCGGCGCGCCGCAGGGGATCGCGGTGGCCGTTGCCGCGCTGGCCATGGCGGCCTTCCCGCTCGCCGGTGCCCGCTGGCTGCTCCTGGCCCTGCTCGCGGTGGCGTTCGGCGCGCACGCCATCGCCTTTCCGCTGCACTACATGACGACGGCCGCCGTTGTACCTCCAGCGCAGCGCGGGGCCGTCTTCGGCGTCGTCGCCGCGACGGGGACCCTGCCCGGCCTGATCGCCCCGTATCTGACCGGGCGCCTGCTGGACTCGGCGTCCTCCCAGAGTGCCGGATACACCCAGGCCTTCCTGCTGTCGGCCGCCGTGATGATGGTCTGCGGGCTTGTCGCGCTGAGCGCGATCCGGCCCGAGCGTGACGTGCGGCGACTGGCCGCGGCGAGCTGAACCGGGGGAGGGGCGGAGCGGGCCGCTCAGCGCGGCGCCGGGAAGCCGCTCGCCCAGTACCGGCCGTGCAACGCCAGGTCGAGCAGCATGCGGACGACTTCCTCGGCCGGCAGGGACGGCGTGTCCTGCTCGACCCACCACCGCAGTACCGCGATCTGCTCGCCGACCCACACCCGGGCCAGCAGCTCGGGATCGATGCGTGGCTGGACGGCGTTGCGTTCGGCCCGGGCACGGAACTCCTCGGCCGTGGCCCGTGCACAGGAGTCCACGAACATCGCGAGCGGCTTGCCGTCGCCTTCGCCGCGCAGCACGATCCGGTAGAGGTCACGCTCCGCACGCGCGTGCCGCAGCATTTCGAGGACAGGCTTGCCGGTGAAGCCGACCGCGCTGTCGGCGACCGCGGGCGCAAGGCGCTCGGACAGTTCGGCCAGCAGATCCCCGGTCACGCGCGCGAACAAGTCCTCCTTGTCGCGGAAGTGCGCGTAGAAGGTCGCGCGTGCCACATCCGCGCGTTCGGTGATGTCCTCCACGGTCAGCGCGGTGAAGCCGCGCTCAAGGACCAGTTCCACCAAGGCCGCCCCCAGAGCCCTGCGCGAGCGTCTGGTCCGCCTGTCCTGCGCCATGCCACCCCTCCTCGATCGTCGCCCCACGGCCGCGCCGACGACGTGCCGGGGTGCTCAGTCTAGGAGACTCTTGACACGCCACACGTTAATGAACAAGCTGTCTGGAACTGGCCAGCATGTAAATCTATGATGTCCCTACGGAGTAGGCCCTCATGAATCTCGGCATGTATCTGTCGCGCAGCGCCCGCCACTGGCCCCAGGCCCCCGCACTCGTCTGCGGCGACCGCGTCTGGACCTTCACCGACCTGGACCGGGCAGCCAACCGCCTGGCCTGCGCCCTTGCCGCCCGGGGCCTGCGCCCCGGCGACGCAGTGGCCTGCCTCGCCTGGAACCGCGGTGAGCTCGTGGAGGTGGAATTCGCCCTGTACAAGGCCGGGTTGACGCGTGCGCCGATCAACGCCCGGCTGGGGCGCGGGGAGATTGAGCACATCCTGCGCTACGCACCCGTACGCGTCCTCATCCATGACGCCGCGCACCGGGAGGACGCCCTCGCCGCGATCGAGGCGGCCGGCACGGACTGCCTGCCCGTCTCCCTGGACGACGACGCGCCGCCGTCAGGCCATGTCTCCTACGCCGGCCTGATGGCCGAGGGAGACGAGGAGCCGGTCCACGTCGAGGTCGACGAGGACGATCCGTGCGTGTTGAACTTCACCTCCGGGTCCACCGGCGCGCTCAAGGCCGCCGTGCAGACCGTCGGCAATCGCCTGGCCAACATGCGCAAGCTGCTGATGACCGACGAGTCCCGGCCCCGGCCCGGCACCCGCTACCTCGCGTGCGGGCCCATCACCCACGCCACCGGCATGGGCTTGCTGGCCGGGGTGTTCGGCGGCTCCACGACATACGTCCTGCCCGCCTGGAGCCCACGCGCATTCCTGGAAACGGTCGAGAAGGACCGCATCACCGCGACCTTCCTGGTGCCGGCGATGCTGAACATGGTGCTGGCCCACCCCGGAGCCGACGGCCACGACCTGTCCTCGCTCACCAGCGTGCGCATCGGCGGGGCCCCCATTTCGCCCCAACGCCTGCGCGACGCTGTCGAGTTCTTCGGCCCCGTCGTCGCCCAGGGATACGGGCTCGGCGAGACGACCAGTGTGGTCGCCGCGCTGAGCAGCCAGGACATCGACCGCGCGATCGGGCAGGACCCCGAACTGCTCCAGTCCTGCGGACGGGCCTCCTACGACACCGAGATACGCATCGTCGACGAGGCCGGACGGGAAGTGGGTCCGCGCGAGGTCGGCGAGGTCATCGTGCGCGGCCCGGACTGCGTACGGGAG
This sequence comes from Streptomyces sp. NPDC048416, assembly GCF_043200435.1. NCBI lineage: Bacteria > Bacillati > Actinomycetota > Actinomycetes > Kitasatosporales > Streptomycetaceae > Streptomyces > Streptomyces sp. NPDC048416. The sequence continues at coordinate 5,760 of NZ_JBICXU010000012.1, read as the reverse complement.
TACTGGCAGGCGCCGGAGCTGTCCGCGGAGACCTTCCGCGACGGCTGGGTGCACACCGGCGACCTCGCCTGGATGCGCGAGGACGGCTACCTCTTCCTGGTCGACCGCAAGAAAGACATGATCATCTCGGGCGGGTTCAACATCTACTGCACCGAGGTCGAGGCCGCCCTGTACGAACACCCCGCCGTCCAGGAAGCCTGTGTGGTCGGCGTGCCCGACGAGCAGTGGGGCGAGACCGTCAAGGCGGTCGTCGTCCCCCACACCGGCGCTGCCGTCACGGCGGAGGAACTGATCACCTTCTGCGCCGACCGGCTGGACCGCTTCAAGAAACCGCGCTCGGTCGACCTCGTCGGCGAACTGCCCCACAACCGCAACGGCAAGCTCGACCGCAGAGCCGTACGCGAACAGTTCTGGGCGCACACCGCCCGCCGCGTCAACTGACCCCACCCCGCTCGGAGTCTGCCGTGACCTTCTCCCTCCGCCCCACCTACACCGACCCCCGCACCGCCGACCTCGTCGACCGGCTGCGTGACTACCTCGACGGCGAACTCGCCGACCACGAACGCGAACGCGGCCTCACCCACACCGCCCGGCTCACCCGCGCCGACCTCGAACCCGTGTGGCGCCGCAGCCGCGAACTCGGTTTCTACGGCATCCACCTCCCCGAGGAGTACGGCGGCCAGAACCTCACCCACACCCAACTCGCCGCCCTGAAGGAGGAGACGGGGGCGAGCGGCCGCGTCCTGGCCCACAGTGTGCTCGGCGACATGGGCGGCCCGCTGCGCGCGGGCGACATCCTCAAGTACGCCACCGAACACCAGCTGGACACCTACCTTCTCCCGCTGATCCGCGGCGAACGAGCATGCTGCTTCTCCCTCACCGAGACCGACGCCGGCTCCGACGTCCGCTCCATGCGCACGGTCGCCGTCCCCGCGAGCGGTGGCTACCGGCTGACCGGGCACAAGGTCTTCTCCTCCGCGGGTCCCTTCGCCGACTTCGCGATCGTCGTCGCGCGCATGGCCGGGACCGGCGAGCAGGAGGGCGACAAGCCGCGGTTCTCCGCTTTCCTCGTCGACCTGGACAGTCCCGGCTGCCGCGTCGAGGACGGGGCGACACCCATGTCCGGGGAGCACATCGAAAGCGACATCGTCCTCGACGACTGCTTCGTCCCCGCAGTCAACCTCCTCGGCGAGGAGGGCAACGGCATGCGCATCGCGCTCGGCCGGGTGACCACCAACCGGCTGCTGCACTGCCCCACCGTCCTCGGCGCCACCCGCCGCGCCCTCACCCTCACCCTGGAACGCACCAGGACCCGCAAGGTGGCGGGCGGACAGCCCCTGCTCATGCTCCAGGCCATCCAGCACAAGGTCGCCGACATGGCCACCGAGTTCTACGCCGCACGCTCCATGACGTACGCCGCGCTCGCCACCCTGGACGCGGGACGCGAGGCGCACGCGGAGGCATTCATGTGCAAACTGTTCGTCGCCGAGTCCGCCTTCCGCATCCTCGACGAGGCCGTCCAGATCCACGGCAAGGAAGGCCTCACCCAGGGCAACGAGATCGAATACCTCTTCCGCAAGATCCGCATGTTCCGTGTCCTCACCGGCACCTCCGAGATCCAGCGCAACGCCATCGCCAAACTGCTGGCCTTCTCTCACTGACCTCGGTCCACGCGGCCGGCACGACGGCCGGGGCTGTCACAGCGGCGGCACGCTGACATGGTTGAGGGCGTTGAGGACGTGCTGGGCGAACGCGGTGGTGGTGGGGGTCAGCCAGGCCGGAGGGGCGGCAAGCCTCGCGGTGATCGCGTTGATCCAGGCGTTGCGACGGCCCCGGTCCGCGAACTGGGCGGCCAGACCGTCGGCGTAGAGGTGCATGTTGGCATAGTTGAGGCCCTGGCACAGTGCTTCCTGGGCGTCCTGGTCATGGGCCGCCCCGGTCACGTCGGCCTGGTTGTTCTTGCTGCCCGCGACGAAGTAGCGCAGGCCCGGAGGGCTCGCCGCCTCGACCACGAGCGAGATGCCGTTGGCGAAACCCTTGCTGAGACCGTTCGGGGTCTCCCACGTCTCGTGCCAGCTCTCCCCGGCTCCCGTCCCGTACATGTTGAAGTAGAAGAGATCGGCGCCGAGTCCGTTCGCGTTCTCCCCGTTCCTGGCGTAGTTCTCCAGCGTCAGGTAATCGGTCCCGTCCATGCCGATGACCCCGCCCCAGTGGAAGCCCCAGGCCACGCGGTTGAGGTTGACCGGGTCGGTGAGCAGGCGGCCGTTGGTGTGGTCCTGGACCTGGGGACCGGCGGCGGCGACATGCCGCGCGCCGAGCGAGCCCGTGTAGAGGCCCTGCCCGACGGCGGTGGGGCGGGCGAAGGCGTTCACTCCCAGCGCCTGGATCTGGGCGGCCATCGCCGCGTTGTGCGGGGGCACCGCGCCGGCCAGCAGAGCGGCGAGGTCCTGCCCCCAGTTCAGGGCGATGGCGTCCTGTGTGGCGGCGAGGGCCGCGGCGGGGGCGGCGACGATGTCGGCGACGGGCGCACCGTGCGCGAGGTGATTGGCGATGTGGTATTCGAAGAAGGTCTGTTGCTGGGCGAGGGTGGTGCCGAGGAAGACGGGCGCGCCCAGCCGTGGCGTCGGCTGGATGCCGGAGCCGATCACTTCGCGGACGGTGCCGTCGCAGTTCTCGGTCGTGGTCATCTCGTTGCCGATCCGCTGGACCGGCGCACTCAGGTTGGCGGGGTGGGCGCGGTCCAGGACGGTCGGCGCCCCGGCGCCGGGCAGGGTGAAGGTGACCGTGTGGGCGGGGTCGGTGAAGAACTGGAAGATGGAGCCCTGGCGGGCCAGGGTGCGGTTCCACTGGGCCACGGTCGCCGCCGTGGCGAAGAAGTGCTTGGCCTGACGGCGCGTCACCGGTGAGTCCTCCACGGCGAAGCGGCCATTGGCCGAGACGCGGAGCCCGGTCGTGGTCGACCCCACGATGTTGGGCGCACCCGCGTTCAGGAAGGTGTACCCGACACCGGCGGCCGCGTCCGCCACCCACGCGTGTGCCTCAAGTGGAGACGTCGAGGTGTACGTGGGCGCAGGCGCCGCAGGCCCCGCGGGGTTGAAATAATGCATGGATCCCCCTGATCAATGCTCCCGGCGGCCGATTCCGGCGGGACGCGGTGCGACGGGAGCAAGAGCCCCGAAGGCCTCTCACCACACCGAACGCGCTCGCACCGTGGAAGCAGTGTGGCCGTGCCCGCGCCCGGGGGGAATACGACGTTTCTGCGTCGGACACCGTGTTTTCCGGATGATGTGACCGTCCGGCCTGCCCCGGCGGGCCGGACGCGGGCTGCCCGGCCGAAGGGGAGTTGAATCAGTCTTTGCCGGACGGGCCCCGCGGCGGCCGGGACGCCCGGGCCGGGGTTCTGCACGGGAACCGATAGGACAGGGCGTGGCGCGGGTAGACACCTTCCATGATCACTGTTGGGGTCGAAGAGGAGTATCTGCTGCTCCATCCGGGCACCGGGCATCCGGCCGCCCTGTCCGAGGAGGTGCGCCGGTCCGCCGGACTTGAGCAGCTCGCCGCGGAGGGCGAGGTCCAGCCGGAACTGCTACAGGCCCAGGTCGAGGTCGCCACCCCCGTGTGCGGGGAGCTGACGGAGGTGGCCGGTCATCTGCTGCGGCTGCGGCACGCGCTGAGTACCGCAGCGGAGCGTTCCGGCTGCCGGCTGGCCGCGACCGCGGCCGCCCCGGTGACGGGGACGGGACTGGTCCCCGTCACCGGTGAACGCCGCTATCTGCAACTGCAGCACCAGGGCGGCCGGCTGGTCGACGACCTGCTGATCAACGGGATGCACGTGCACGTCGGGATGCCGGACCGCGACACGGGCGTCGCGGTCCTGAACCGCATGCGGGTATGGCTGCCCACGCTGCTGGCGATGTCCGCGAACTCCCCCTTCTGGGAGGGCCGCGACACGACGTTCGCCAGTTGGCGCACCCCCGTCTTCAGCCGCTGGCCGGTCAGCGGTCTCCCGCCGCACTTCGACGGCCTCGGCGACTACGAACAGCGCATCGACGCGCTGCTCAGGTCCGGGACCATCGGCGACACCGGACAGCTGTACTGGCAGGCCCGGCTCTCCGAGCGCTACCCCACCCTGGAAGTCCGCTGCATGGACGTGCAGCTGCGCGCCGACGACGCGGTCATGCTCGCCGGGATCGTCCGCGCCCTGGCGGCCACCGCACTGCGCGAACACAAGGACGCCGTACCCGAACCCGAATGCAAACCCGAACTCCTCCAGGCCGCCATGTGGCACGCCGCACGGTACGGCCTCAGCGCGACCCTTCTGGACCCCGAAGGCCGTCCGCATGCCGCAGGTGACGTCCTCTACCAGCTCGCCGAACACATCACCCAGGCCCTCCACGAACACGGCGACACCCGCCATGTGGAGCCGCTGATCCACCGGCTCCTGCGCGAGGGCACCGGAGCCGACCGCCAGCGCGAGGTCCTCGCCCGCGCAGGGATGCCCGCCCTGATCGACTTCATCACGGACGAGACAGCCCTCGGCACGGGGCAAGGCGGTGGCTGACCACCACGGTTCGCGCCCGCCGGACGGAACGAGCCGTGGCGGGCCCGCTACCTGAAGAGGCGGTCGGCGCCGGTGGCCATGCGGTGGGTGGAGCTGTGCTTGCCCACCCAGTCGCGGATGAGGTTGATGGCGTTGGCGCACTTCCAGGTGTCGTCGTACTCACGTACGCCGGTGAAGGCGCCGTAGCCCGCGATGATCCCGTCCACCTGCGCGTCGCCGAGCAGCTTGTCCACGTACCACGGGTCGTTGTACGTGGTCGTCCACGACAACGTTGCCGCGAGCCGCTTGGCCGAACGGTCTTGGGCGCCCTTCTTCAGCTCCGCGCACGTCTTTCGGCTCGGCTCCGTGCAGTTGCCGAAGCCGTTGGTGATGTCGGTGTCGCCGTAGTCCATCGCTCGGTGGCCGGTGGGGAATCCCGAGCCGGACCGGTCGAAGGCGCCGACGGCCTGGTCGCGGGTCCCGGTGGTCGTGATGCCCTCCAGCGGGCCGAGCCGGCCCTCCAGGCTCTTCCAGCCCCGGCCTCCGACGTCCGGAGTGCTGCCGCCGTGGTACTCGTAGAACCCGTACAGGACCTGGATTCCGGCGGCCGTCAGGCGCTGCGCCTTGTCGCGCAGTCCGGCGACGCTGCATGCGCGGTTGGGTGCCTCACCGCAGTAGTTGGGATCCTTGATGTCCAGCCAGACCAGCGCCGGCCGACGGCCCGCCCTGGCGTTGGAGACGATGCGGTCGATCATGCTGTCGAAGCTGGGGCCGTGCCGGGTCTCACCGGCCGAGGAGCAGTCGTGCCAGGCGCGCCATTCGTTCGGGTTGTACCAGGAGCAGACGTCGATCTCGATGCCGTTGGCGCCGTGCTTGAGTGCGGCGTCCACGCCGTCCAGGGTGTCTACGCGGTGTGCGATGGCGTAGATGGCGTGGCGCTGGTCGGCTGCCGCAGCCGGAGCCGTACCGAGTGCGGCGGCACCGGCGATCGCGCACAGCGTGGTCAACAGGGCCAGTAACCCTCGCAGGCCGGCGCTCTTTCGGGGATGAGCGGTCAAGGAACCTACTCCTTCGTACGGACGGTGTGCCCTCGGGCGGCCGGGCGCGGGATGCGCCCTGCCAAGCAGCTAGGGGGTGTCTGGTGGATCATGGCCGGGGGTGCGGCGCCTGGCACGGCACCTCGCGGCGTTGCCGAAACGCCCCGATAGCTCCGCTATCAC